>DASROI010000439.1:0-10234 GCA_035646955.1 Pyrinomonadaceae bacterium | reverse complement strand
GGTGGTGTCGTGAACGGTTGGACAATGTTCGAAAAGGTGATGCGCGATCAAGTGAACGAGCGTTCTTTTCGACTGGCTGCATCTCGCATCCGGATTGTCCCAGCTGAGTGTGGCGACAACGCCGGATTGTTGGGAGCAGCGAGGCTTGCACTCGATTTGTGCCAGTAGTCTTTCTGCGCTAAGTAAAGCGCCACCGGAAATAACAAAGCGCAGCCGGGCCGGCGCACTCCAAAGCTCAGTGTCGTATACTTCATTGAACCGACGATGAGCACCTTAATTATCCACGGCCACTTCTATCAGCCTCCGCGTGAGAATCCCTGGACTGGCATTATCGACAACCAACCAAGCGCGGCTCCATACCACGATTGGAACGAACGAATCCATGCCGAGTGCTACGGACCAAATGCTTTTGCCCGCATAGGCGACGGTGATAACGCTCAGGTCGTCAATAACTACGCAAACATCAGTTTCAACTTTGGGCCAACCTTGCTGTCATGGCTTGAAGAGAAATACCCCCGCACTTATAACCAGATTCTAAAAGCGGACAGTGAGAGCGTCCGCAAGCGAGGCGGCCATGGCAATGCAATCGCACAAGCTTATGGACATGCCATCCTACCTCTTTGTAATGCTCGCGATCAGTTGACGCAGATCATCTGGGGTCAGGAAGACTTTCGCTATCGCTTTCGTCGCGAGCCTGAATCTCTCTGGTTGCCCGAGACTGCATGTAACAACGGAACACTGGATGTTCTGATCGAGCAGGGCCTTCGTTATGTAATCCTGGCGCCGGAACAAGCGAAACGCGTAAAGCTAAAAGGCGATTGGATCGACGTTAACGCCCCTACGGTCGATACAAGCCAACCCTATCGTTACCTTCACTCTGACGGCTCAGGAAGATCACTTGCGATCTTCTTTTATAACGGGCGATTGGCACGTGCAATCGCTTTTGAAAATTTGTTGACCTCAAGTCGGAGTCTGCTAGAGAGGTTTGTGCAAGTAGCGCAGTACCGGCCATTGGTCCATGTAGCAACTGACGGTGAAACCTACGGTCATCACTTCAAGTTTGGTGATCTGTGCCTGGCTTATGCTCTGCAAGTGGAAGCAGGGCAGGCGGGATTCAACGTTACGAACTATGGAGAATATCTGGACCAAAATCCTCCTGAGCTGGAAGTACAGATTGAGCAGGGCGCCTTGGGCGAGGGGAGCTCATGGAGTTGTGCTCACGGCGTCGGGCGTTGGCAGGAAAACTGCGGTTGCTCGACGGGAGGAGAACCGGGATGGAATCAAGCCTGGCGTGCTCCGTTGCGGCACGCATTGAATTTTCTGCGAGATAGCGCAATCACTCACTTTGAGGATATGGGTTCGGGTTTAATGCTAGATCCATGGGCTGCGCGCAACGATTATGTGAGAGTTTTACTCAACAATAGTCTGCCTGCGGCTGCGCTGATTCGTCGTCATGCGCGGCGACAATTGTCAGCGGTCGAAGCGAAGAGAGCCTTGACCTTGCTTGAAATCCAGCGAAACTCGTTGCTGATGTTCACGAGTTGTGGTTGGTTCTTTTCTGATCTGGGCGGTATCGAAACTGTCCAGATCCTGCGTTATGCGGCGCGCTTGATGGATCTGCAGCAGCAGTTGGGAATTGAGAGTCCACGAAAAGAATTTCTTGAATTACTGTCAATGGCCCAAAGCAACGTTTCCACTTTTGGCAGCGGAGCGGAAATCTTTTTAAGGAGCGCCGAACCCATGGACTTAAGAACAGGTCAAGAAGTGAGCCGATGAGCACGACTCCGGGCAAACGTCGAAAAAAAGTTGAATCACAACTATCTGACCAGGCTCATGGAAAGCAGATCGACGAGCAATCGCTCGATAAACTCATCCACCTCAGGCATTCAAATCCGCATCAGGTTCTTGGTCCAACAATAGATTCCAATGGTGTCACAATACGGGCCTACTGCCCCGGGGCCGATCAAATCGAAGTTGTGACAGTCTCGAAAAAGAAATTCGTGATGCAGCGCATACACGATTCTGGCGTTTTCGAAACGGTTTTACCGAAGGCTGCTAAAATTCCCAGTTACCGTTTCAACATTCAGTCAGGTGGTGAGGTGAAAAAAATCCGAGATCCTTATTCCTTTCCGCCAACCATCGGGGAACTGGATCTTCACCTGTTCGCGGAAGGGAAGCATGAACAGGTCTATAAAAGACTCGGAGCGCATGTGATGAAAATTGGACGCGTCTCCGGTGTCGCATTCTCGGTCTGGGCTCCGCAGGCGGCAGGAGTTAGCGTCGTCGGGGACTTTAATGGTTGGGACGGCCGTTTTCACGCCATGCGCATGCTGGGAAACTCGGGAGTCTGGGAAATATTTGTTCCGGATCTCGCACCCGGGTCACTCTACAAGTTTGAGATTCGTCGACGACGAGGGCTTCCTTTTCTCAAAGCAGATCCTTACGCCCAGTACACCGAGCAACCTCCAAACACATCGTCGATTGTGTATCAGTCAAATTACTCATTCAACGATTCGGCGTGGATGACAAGTCGCGCAATTGGAGAACACTTTCGCAAACCGATGTCGATCTACGAAGTACACTTCGGTTCCTGGCGACGGCAATTGGAAGAGGCCAACCGTCCATTTACTTATCGCGAAATGGCTTACGCGCTCGCTGACTACGCGGTGGAAATGGGTTTCAGTCACATCGAGTTTTTACCATTGAAAGAACATCCGTATGGTCCATCATGGGGCTACCAGGTGAGTTATTACTATGCTCCTTCAGCACGTTACGGTATGCCCGACGACTTCCGATTTCTAATCGATCATCTCCATCAAAGAGGTATTGGCGTGATCATGGATTGGGTTCCCGCCCATTTTCCGAAAGACGCTTTTGCCCTGGGCCGTTTCGATGGTTCCGCGCTGTACGAGCATCTTGATCCACGCAAGGGCGAACATCCGGATTGGGGTACCTACATCTTTAACTATGGTCGGAATGAGGTGCGGAATTTCTTAATCGCCAATGCACTTTACTGGTTCAAGGAGTTTCACATTGACGGCTTAAGAGTCGATGCTGTCGCGTCGATGCTGTACCTCGATTACAGTCGGAAAGAAGGAGAATGGCTACCAAATAAGTTTGGCGGGCGGGAAAACCTGGAAGCGATCTCTTTCCTTAAGGAGTTAAATGAGATAACGCATCGTGAATGTCCGGGAACGATAATGATCGCGGAAGAATCGACCTCATGGCCTGCGGTCAGTCATCCGGTCTATTCAGGTGGACTCGGCTTTGATTTCAAGTGGAACATGGGTTGGATGCATGACACTTTGAAATACTTTCAGACGGATCCCTTGTTTCGCGGTGGTAATCACAACGCCTTAACTTTTGGTTTGCTTTACGCGTGGACGGAAAATTTCATCCTGCCTTTTTCGCACGATGAAGTTGTGCACATGAAGGGCTCTCTACTGAATAAGATGCCCGGCTCAAATGACCAGAAGTTTGCCAATCTACGTGCCCTCTACGCTTACATGTGGGCTCATCCAGGTAAAAAGCTCTTGTTTATGGGCGGAGAATTTGGTCAATGGCGAGAATGGACCGAGACTGAAAGCCTCGATTGGCATCTCCTGAAGGATTCCTTTCATCACGGCGTGCAAGTGTTGTTACGTGATTTGAATAAGACTTACGTGGTCAGACCTTCGTTGTGGGAAGTTGATGGAGAAGCATCCGGGTTTGCGTGGCTCGATGTTGATAATGCCAGCGAGAACATTGTCGCCTTCGTACGCAAGTCGCCTTCGGGTAAACACCTGGTTTGCATCGGCAATTTCTCCGCTCTGGATAAAAAGGGTTATCGCTTACTACTGCCCGAAGCGGGTGAGTACCAGTTGGTGATCAACTCTGATAACGATATTTACGGCGGAGGTGGACAGTCGGTGGCGCAGGTAATTATCGCCGAACCTGGAGATCAAGGTCGATCCTTTGCGACCGTCGATCTACCCGCCCTCACCACACTATGGTTCGAGGCCGTAGAATAAAAGAGCTGTGTCAGTACCGAAACGCGGTAGCGTCGGGTGAACATCATTTACTGGGTCGCTTGACCGTCAATCGAGATCCACTCGACGCTACCGCGAATCGGTACTGACATCTCTTATGTCACGCTTTCTATAGTCAAAGGTTGGATCGACCAGCTCGTGTTGGAAGAATTCTGCGGCCGCAAGTAATCTCTTTGTATATGGCAAACTGGAATGACATCAGGAAACTGTTTCCGGTTACCGAAAACTTTACCTATCTAAATACCGCGGCCGCTGGACCACTAGCCGAGTCGACCCGGACCGCCGCGACGCTCTATTACAACCAGATGACGCAGGAGGGTGACGTCAAATGGGACACCTGGCTTGCGAAGCGCGAAGAGGTGCGAGCTAAAGTCGCCAGCTTCATCAATGCTGAACCAGATGAAATTGGATTCACTACAAATACTTCGAGCGGCATGAATCTGATCATCGACGCCCTCGAAGACCAGGGTGAAGTTATTTCAAATGAGCTCGAATTTCCTGTAACGATCATTCCGTGGATGCATCGCAAAATCCCGGTGCATATCGTTAAGGCTCATCAAGGAGTGGTGCTCCTTGATGACCTCTTGAAAACGATGAACTCAAGGACAGGAATACTCTCATTAAGTTACGTTCAGTATTCGAACGGTTTTCGATCGAATCTCGATGCTCTGGGTGAAAACAAAGGGCGCCACTGGTTTGTAGTAAATGCGAGCCAGGCGGCTGGTGCGTTGCAGATCGATGTGAAACGAATGCGGATTGATGCGTTGTGCTCGACCGGTCATAAATGGATGCTGTCAGGATATGGTTCCGGGTTTGTTTATATCAGCCGCGAACTTCAGTCTCGGTCTCGACCCAGATCCATTGGCTGGCTAAGTGTTCAGAATCCTTATAGCAATGTGAATAACGAGGTGCATTTGCGTAGTGATATGTCTGCACGCGCAGAGTGGGGTTGTCCTCATTTTGCTGGAATCTTCGCTTTAGGTGCGTCGGTCGATCTAATGCAGACAATTGGACTAAATGCTATTGAACAAAGAGCGTTGGAGTTAAATCAGCTGTTAACGGCTAGTTTAGCCGAAGCTGGCTGGGACGTTTTGTCTCCGCTGGGCGATGAGGATTTCAGGTCACCGGAAACATTAGTACGAGCCGGTAATCAAACCCATTTGGTCCAATGGTTGGGCGCTGAAAAGATCCTGGTGACGGAAAAACCGGAAGGCATTCGAGTGGCTACCGACTTTTTCAACGATGAATCTGATATCGAGAGACTGATCAGTGCTTTGCGATCTGCGCCGCGTTGAGACCAGGCTTATTTCTTCCTGGTTTTTGATTTGGGAGCCGCACTTTTTGTTTTCCTGGTTGACGTTTGGTGGGTTGGTTCGCCAAAAGTCTTTCGCGCCAGCATGACGAATTTTTGCATTATCGGAGACTCGTAGCCTCCGCTGAGTTGAGCAATACCCAACTCCCAATTTATTTCTGCTCCTTCGATCCACCACCGCACCAGTTTTCCTTTGTCTACTTCTTCCTGGGCTGATTGCAGCGGAACAATACCTACTCCCATGTCTTCTTCAACCATTCGCCTGATCGCCTGTTGACGGCTTAATTCCATTGCCACTCGCAGTGTTACACCGGCCTGCGCAAAGAATTGATCGATCAGCCGGCGTGTATTTCCACCGCGTTCGCCCAGAATTAACTTTTCACCGGCCAGCGTGTAGGCGCTAATTGTTTTTTGTTTCGCCAGGCGATGGCGAGGGGAAGCGATGGCGACCAATTGATCGTCACTTAAACGCTCGGTCTTAATTCCGCGAACATCCACAGGAAGGGAAACGAAGGCAATATCCAACTCGCCGGCTACGATCTGGTCTACCAGCGCTTCGCTGGTTCCGGAGGTGACAGAGATATCTGCAGCTGGATGCTGGGCTCTAACTTCGCGCAATATTTTTGGGAGTTGGTCGGTCAGGACCATCGCCGACGCGCTTCCGATTCTGAGTCGTCCCTTTTCAGCTCCTGCTAGTTCCGCAATCTCGTCCAATGCGGCGTCGTGCTCGCGCAAAATCTGCCGGGCCCTTCTCAAAAGATGCTCGCCGGCCTCGGTGAGAATCACGTGACGGGGGGCCCGAACAAAGACTTTTGCGCCGATTTCGGACTCAAGTTGGCGAATCTGCATACTTATTGCGGCCTGGGTCACATGCACCCGCAATGCGCCCGCAGTAAACGTTCCAGACTCAGCGATTGAAACAAAGGCGCGCAGCTGTCGAATTTCCACGGCGGTCTCCAGTCATCAAGCAGGGTTATCGGAATAATAAAATCTTTTAGTTTCCATTATAAATCACGGGCCCCTAAAATAATCAACAATGTTGCATCCAGTTCGTTTAATGATCTTGTCTTAGACAACTTGTGACTCTTGAACCCCGAACAGCAGACCTCGTGAGCGCCCGACGTATACAAACTCAAAACTCAGTTGTGGGTGTCGATGGTGGTGGGACCAAAACCGAAGCCGTCATTATGGACGCGAATCTGCGGGTGATAGGCGAGGGACGATCTGGACCATCAAATCCTCTCCGGGTAGGAATCACCGGTGCGGCCGCCGCCGTTAGAGAGGCAATCGACAGTGCCTGCGCAGCGGCAAACCTAAGAAGGGCGGATCTCGTTGCGGCTGAAATCGGACTTGCCGGAGCTCGGCGGAAGGAACTTCGCGAGCGCATGCGAGAGACACTCGCGACCCTTTCAATCGGCGAAGTTGAGGTTGTTACTGACGCCGACATCGCTATGTACGGTGCCACGGACGGAGCCCCCGGAGTTGTAGTAATTGCTGGTACCGGCTCGATCTGTTGCGGGATCAACGCTCGAGGTAAGAGTTTTTGTGCAGGAGGTTGGGGCCCAATTGCGGGTGATGAAGGCGCTGGAGCCTGGTTGGCCCGTCGCGCTCTTCGTGCAGTCGCTCACGCTTCAGATGGTCGCGGACCGGAAACATTGTTGACGGAATTGGCATGTAGTTATTTTCACGTCAGCACTCCTGACGATTTGACCACCGCCATTTACGCTCCAACCATAACTAACGAACGGCTCGCCGGATTTGGTCGGGATGTGGTTGAGGCCGCCAAACGAGATGATGAGGTGGCCCTTGAAATTGTTGTGGATGGTGGTACGGAGTTGGGGCTAGCGGCGGTTGCAGTTATCCGCCACCTGCAAATGGAGCGAGAGCGTTTTCAAATTGCGTATGTTGGAGGAGTCTTTAGATCAGCAGGTGACTTAATTTTGAATCCACTGCGAAATGAAGTAAAAAAGGTCGCGCCGCGGACTTATTTCGAGCCACCCCGTTTCGCCCCCGCCGTAGCTGCCGCTAGAATGGCGCGTGAACGAATAAATCATATCGCCCTCGCAGTCTAAAGTTGCGCCAGCCAATGAGCACTGAAGAAATCGCCGAGTTACCAATCACAGAAAGGTCGAACCCGCGATCAGAGAACCTGAGTTCGCAATCGACACTCCAGATTGTCGAGCTGATGAATGATGAGGATGGCAGTGTCGCCCTGGCCGTCAAACGAGTACTGCCGGATGTTGCCTCGGCAGTCGATCAGATCGTTTCGCGACTCAGCGCAGGCGGCAGACTCTTTTACATAGGTACCGGAACGTCGGGACGTCTTGGAGTGTTGGACGCTTCGGAATGTCCACCTACGTTTGGTGTATCAGCAGAACTGGTGCAGGGGGTAATAGCTGGAGGCTATGAAGCTTGCTACCAGCCTGTCGAAGCCTCGGAGGATGATGCTGAAGCAGGAGAGACCGATTTACGCGCACGCTCTTTCAGCAGTAGAGATGTATTGGTGGGGATTGCGGCATCAGGTCGCACGCCTTATACAGTTGGAGCTATCGCCTTTGCCAAGTCGATAGGAGCTTTTACCATCGGTTTGACTTGTGTGCCCGGCTCTCTAATAACGCAAGCGGCGGATCTAAGTATTGTCCCGGTAGTTGGACCAGAGGTTGTCACCGGGTCCAGCAGGCTTAAGGCGGGTACGGCCCAAAAGATGGTCCTGAACATGCTTTCGACGGCAACAATGGTTCGGCTTGGATACGTAAGCGGCAATCGAATGTCTAATTTGCAGCCTCGTAACATCAAGTTGCGGGAACGAGCTTTACGGGTGCTGCAAGCAGAGACAGGGCTGGACCAGGAAGCCGCCAAAGAAGCGCTTGAATCAGCTGGTACAGATTTAAAGGTTGCGCTTGTAATGGTCAAAGCGGGAACTGCGCAAGAGGCGGCAATCGCGGCCCTCGACAAGTCTGACGGCAAGGTTGAACAGGCGGTAGCGCTTCTAAAGACGTCATAAAAATCCGTCAAATTCAGAATTAATAACTTCCTTAAAGTTCGGTAAACCAGAAAAATGAAAGCTCTCGATCTACTGATAATCTTCGGCTATCTGATCGGAATTGTGCTTTTCGGTACCTGGTTTGGCCGAAAACAACAAACCACGAGCGATTACTTTTTAGGCGATCGATCGGTGCCCTGGTGGGCAGTCGCGTTTTCGATCGTCGCGACCGAGACATCTACGATTACATTCATTTCAGTTCCCGGGATTGCGTTCGCCCGCGGCGGCAATTTTCAGTTTTTACAGTTGGTGTTCGGATACCTGCTGGGCCGCATTGTTATCTCGCTGCTCTTCATTCCTTCATACTTTCGTGGTGACCTACTTACCGTTTATCAACTTCTCGATCGGCGCTTTGGCGGAAAGATCAAGATGTTGGCGGCGTCGCTGTTCGTCGTAATGCGGAACATTGCCGACGGTATCCGTTTGCTTCTGACGGCTATCGTCCTGGCAGCGGTTTACAGTTCCTTTCAACCAACAGCCAATGTCGAGACGATAACCATTGCTTCGGTGGTCCTGATCGGCGTGGCAATGATCATCTTTACCTATTTCGGCGGAATGGAGGCCGTTATCTGGGTTGAAGTGATTCAGCTCGGTATCTACATAGCCGGAGCAGTTGCTGCAGCCGTGATATTGATAACTTCAATCGGTGGTGGGGTCGCTACCGCCAATGCGCTCGCAACTCAGTACGGCAAGTATTCGTTGTTCGACTTCTCGTTTGATTACACGAAGACCTACACCTTTTGGGCCGGTCTAATTGGTGGCTGTTTCCTGACAATGAGCACTCACGGGACGGATCAATATCTCGTTCAGCGATATCTTTGCACGGACCGACCAAAGAAAGCTGTTGTGGCGCTGCTTACGAGCGGTGCGATCGTTCTCGCTCAATTTATCGGTTTCCTTTTTATCGGCGTCTTGCTGTTCGCCTTTTATCATCCCTTCACTGATCCCGGATATTTAACTGCAGGATCCACCGCGTTTCCATTTACTGGTGGAGATCGAGTGTTTCCTGACTTTATCACCAAGTACATGCCGACCGGTTTATCTGGTCTCGTGGTTGCGGCGATCTTTGCGGCGGCAATGTCTTCGTCGTTGAACTCCATCGCGGCCACCGCAGTTAACGACTTGTACAGGCCGATGAGACCGAACCGCGATGACAAACACTATCTAAAAGTCTCTCATCTCTTAACGCTACTTTGGGGAGCCGTCCAGATTGGGGTTGCGTTAGTGGCTCGAAAGCAACCTGGATCAGCTTTGAGCAACGCGCTGTCTATTGCATCGCTGATCAATGGACCAGTGTTGGGTGTTTTTCTGGTCGGTACATTTCTGCGGCGTGTAAGTCAGCCGCCGGCTCTCATCGGGATGGGCGTCAGTATCGCCTGTATGTTGTACGTCTTCTTTGCGACTAGCGTCGCGTGGACGTGGTATGTCTTTCTCGGAAGCTTGATCACCGTGCTGGTGGCCTGGGTTGCCAGCTTTGCTTTTAACCCGGCGCCTGCGGATATGCGAGACGAACTTGCTCCCGCCGGAGTTTCCGAAGACTAAAATATTTGGAGTTTCGATGATAAAGCGCTTTCTATCTCTTGTTGTTTCAGTTCTGCTGGTGGCGCCAGTTTGCGTCTTTCCCCAGGGCAATCCGGAACCCTCGACGGCGCGGGCGGAGAATAGAACAAATGCCTTCAAACCGGAGCCCTCGGCCTCGGCGCTTGCCTGGGCCAATGCTGAGCTCGGTCGAATGTCACTAGAGGAGAAGATTGGGCAGCTGATATCAGTCGGCGTTAACGCTACATTCCTCAATCAAGACAGCGAATCGTTTCAAGTCCTAAAACACTTCGTTGAAGACGACAAAGTGGG
>DASROI010000438.1:0-7375 GCA_035646955.1 Pyrinomonadaceae bacterium | reverse complement strand
TGTTTGGTGACCCCGGATTACTTTAAGGCCATGAACATCTCCTTATTGCGCGGCCGTTCTTTTACCGATCAGGACAATCGATCTCATATCGTTGGTAAGGACCTCAGTAAACTAAATGAAGAAGAACGAGAAATTGCGGGTCTGAATTCGATTGTCATCGATGAAGAGTTTGCTAAACGCTATTTTCCGAATGAGGATGCGGTTGGCAAACGAATATCCATCGGAGGGCCAGTCCAGGTCGGCAATCCACTGGTCACAGTCATCGGTGTAGTTGGCCGGGTAAAAATGGAGAGCCTTAACCAGAACAGTGACCGGGTCCAGGGCTATTTTCCTTTTTATCAAGTGCCGGCTGGCAGTATGACAGTTGTACTAAAGGCTTCTTCAGATCCGAATCTTATTTTAGGCGGCGTACGTGGTGCGGTGAAAAATATCGATCCGGATCAACCTATCTACAATCCGCGAACGATGGATGAAATTCGCGCCGAATCAGTTGCGCCCGAACGCTTGAACTTAACTTTGCTGAGTTTGTTTGCCGGCATCGCCCTCGTGCTTGCGGTCGTTGGTATTTATGGAGTGATGTCCTATTCAGTCACTCAGCGCACGCATGAGATTGGAATTCGGATGGCAATAGGTGCTCGACCGAGTGACGTATTTAGAATGGTTTTGGGCCATGGTGTGAAGCTGACCCTGATCGGCGTTGCCGCGGGACTTGGCGGCGCTTTTGCTCTGACTCGCCTGATGGAGACTATGTTGTTCGGAGTTGCGCCTACGGATACAGCAACGTTTGTCACTATTGCCGGCGTTGTTATCCTGATCGCTTCGCTCGCGTGCTATTTACCCGGGCGCAGAGCAACTAAGGTTGAGCCTGTCGTGTCGCTGAGATACGAGTAAAGATTATGGAGACACTAGTTCAGGACATTCGCTACGGCGCCCGAATGCTTTGGAAGACGCCGGGTTTCACATTTGTTGCCTTGATCACACTTGCTCTGGGAATCGGGGCCAACACCGCAATCTTTAGCATTGTAAATGCGATTGTTTTTCGCCCCTTGCCTTACACCAGCCCCGATCGTTTAGTTGGAGTGTGGGCCAAAGATGTCCGAAAGCCAGGCTCGCAATATCCAACTTCGTTTCCTACCCTTCGAGATTGGCAATCGCAATCTCAAAAGTTAAGCGGCATAGCGTCGTATGCTTTTAACCGTTTTCACGTAACAGGTGCTGAGGGAGTCGACGAAACTCGTGGCGTTTTCGTGTCCACCAACTTCTTCAACGTGATGGGAGTCGCGCCTGTTTTGGGTCGCGCGCTCGAAACCAGTGATGACCGCGAGAAGGTAGTGGTTATTAGTGATGAGCTTTGGCGGCGGCGCTTTAGCGGGGATAGAAATGTCATCGGGAAGGCAATAACTCTTAACGCAGAGAATTTTACGATTGTTGGTGTCATGCCGGCTTCTTTCAGATTTCCGACTCCGGATATCGAGATCTGGACCAGCATGGCCACGCTCTATTCAATTCCAAAATCGGCAGGTGATTGGATCAACAGTCGCTCGCTGAGAGGTTATCGAGTCGTAGCTCGTTTGCAGGACGGCATGAGTCGTGAGCAAGCTGAAGCTGAAATGAATGCGATTTCGCAACGACTTGCTGCTACCTATCCTGATGACGAGGCTGACACGGGAGTGATTTTGCTGCCCCTGAGGGATCAGATGGTTGGAACTTATCGACGACCCCTTGTGGTGTTGCTCGTGGCAGTTTCATTTATCCTCTTAATCGCCTGCGTTAACGTCGCGAATCTGATTATGACGCGCACAGCCACGCGTGATCGAGAAATTGCAATTCGCCGCGCACTCGGCGCCGGACAACTCCGGTTGCTTAGACAGATGCTTACCGAAAGTATTTTGCTTGGTGCGGTAGGCGGAGCGCTTGGTCTGTTGATCGCATCCTGGGGCGTCCGAATCCTGTTGCAGTTTACTCCGAGGGATGTACCGCGCCTGGAAGGCGTTGGAGTTGATCGTTGGACCTTGATGTTTACCGTGCTCGCATCTTTGATTACAGGGATACTGTTTGGACTTGCCCCAGCATGGCACGCGCGTGCTCTGAATTTGACCGGCACCCTCCGTGAAGGTGGACGCAGCATCGCTGGAATGACGCGAATTCGACGCTTTCGTAGTGCACTAGCGATCGCGGAGATTTCACTCGCCGTAGTGTTGCTTATAGGCTCAGGTTTAATGTTGAAGAGTTTTCAAAAACTGTCTGAGGTGAATCCTGGATTTAATACCGACAACCTGCTGACCATGGCAGTCTCACTGCAGTTCGTTCGCTACCAGGATCCGGCTCGGCAGGTCGCGTTTTTCGACCAAGCGCTGGAAAAAATCCGAGCGCTTCCAGGCGTCTTGTCGGCTGGAGCGTGCACCAGTCTTCCACCGACCTACATTCAACAGGGAATGGGTTTTACTATTGAAGGTCAAGCGGTGGATTCGAGTAAACAACCTCCGAGCGCGCTTTATATGCCGGCAACTCCGGGATATCTCGAAGCCCTCGGAGTTCCCATTTTAAGTGGCCGCAACGTGAACAACGGCGACACCTCGCAGTCGACAGGAGTAGTAGTTATCAATCAAACCCTTGCCAGGCAATTTTTTGGTAACGAAGATCCAGTGGGCCGCCGTTTGAATTTAGGTGGCATTTCGCGACAGATCGTGGGCGTGTCCGGAGATGCACATTATGAAGGCCTTGGAACTGAGATTGGACCACAGGTTTATGTGCCGTACTCGCAGAGTCCGTTCCCGGGAATGCGAGTTCTGGTCCGTACTTCAACTGATCCAATGAGTTTGATGACTTCGATTCGCGCACAGATTCAGAGTGTGGATAGCGAAGAAGGGCCAACCAGAGTGGCGACGATGAACCAACTTCTCGCCGAGTCTGTCGCTCAACCCCGTTTTAATGCCTTTCTCATTGGTCTATTTGCAATCCTTGCATTCGGCCTGGCAGCAGTTGGTGTCTATGGCGTAATCAGTTATGACGTCACTCAAAGAACCAGTGAAATAGGTATTCGCCTCGCGTTGGGCGCTCAAAATAACGATATCTTCGCGCTGATCTTGAAACACGGCGCCCTGCTAACCTTTGGTGGATTAGCCACGGGCCTGGCCGGTGCGATTGCCTTGACGCGCTTTTTGACTTCTTTACTTTTTGAGGTTGAGCCGACTGATCTGGCAACGTACGGGATGGTTTCGCTAGTGATCATATTGGTCTCGTTGGCTGCCTGTATGGTGCCCTCAAGACGCGCAACGAAAGTCGACCCGTTGGAGGCATTAAGGCACGAGTGATCTGAACTTGCGTTTTGTGCTCTGTGCTTTGTACTTTGTCACATGCCCCGAATTCTTGTTGCTGACGACCAGGCCGATGTGCTTGCTGCCCTTCGCCTCTTATTAAAAGGCGAAGGCTTTTCTATCGAAACCGCCTCATCTCCCGCAGGTGTCCTTAAATCCATCGACTCTCAGGAATTTGAGGTGGTCCTGATCGATCTCAATTATGCCCGAGATACAACCTCCGGCAGCGAAGGTCTTGACCTGCTCATGAAGATTCGCTCTGCCGATCCCACTCTGCCGGTTGTGGTGATGACCGCCTGGGGCAGCGTCGACCTGGCAGTCGAAGCCATGCGCCGGGGAGCGCGCGATTTCATTCAGAAACCCTGGGACAACGCGCGACTCCTCGCCGTGCTGCGCACGCAGGTAGAACTCGCAGAGGCGTTGCGACGCGGTCGCCGTCTGGAAGCTGAAAATATTGCGCTCCGCGATAGTGTCGGCGAGGCCGCCACCGACCTGCCACAGATTGTTGCCGAATCAACGGCGATGAAGAACGTCTTGAATCTCGTAGAACGGATTGGACCAGCCGACGCTAACGTTTTAATAACCGGCGAAAATGGAACTGGCAAAGAGGTAATAACCAGGGTTCTCCACTCCATTTCTTCGCGGCGGAGCAAACCATTGATCTCCCTAAATGCCGGCGCGCTTGCCGAGGGAGTATTTGAGAGTGAACTCTTCGGTCATGTTCGAGGCGCCTTCACCGACGCCAAGAATGATCGTGTTGGTCGCTTTGAATTGGCCGATGGCGGGACTCTATTTCTGGATGAAATAGGAAACGTACCGCTGAACTTACAGGCAAAGTTATTACGAGTGCTGGAGACTGGTGAATTCGAAAGAGTCGGCTCTTCTAAGACACAAAAAGTGAATGTTCGCTTGTTGTCAGCAACCAATGCAGATTTACAAGCTGAGGTGGCCCAGGGAAGATTCCGACAGGACCTTTTGTTCAGACTCAATACGGTCGAGATTCGCCTTCCTCCGTTGCGTGATCGACATGAAGATATTCCAGTCCTGGCTGATCATTTTCTTCGGTTACATCGAGAGCGTTACCATCGGCCCATCATGGGGTTTACTCCCGAAGCAGTGGAGGCGTTGCGTCATCACCTGTGGCCGGGAAACGTGCGAGAGTTGGACCATGTGATTGAGCGCGCAGTATTGATGAGCGGCGGGAACATTGTCACCGCCTTTGACCTGGCGCTTGAAGCTACGCCGGATGCTCGACTATCGGCTCGCCTTGAAGAGATGAGTCTCGAAGACGCCGAGCGATTGCTGATCAGGAAGGCACTGGCAAGATTTGAAGGGAACGCAAATCGCGCCGCCGAAGCCCTCGGCCTTAGTCGCAGCGCCCTCTATCGTCGCCTCCAGAAGTATGGTCTCTCATAAATTCATAAAAGGTTAATTATCGTCCTTCAAGACGTCGCAGCTTACGCCGATTTACACAGATTTTGCCGGGCCGCGGGTTTTCTCTGAAGAAATCAGCGGAATCTGTGGATGAACCCGATATCCCAACGGTAATGGGTTATCATATTTCTTGTGAGTAGCGCTGGTAAGCCACAGAAAGTTCAGCCCTCTTTTTCTTCGCTCGATCCGGCATTTCGGCGTGGCGGACGCCTCAAATTTGAAGGGCGCGTCACCCTTCTTGCTCTGGCCGCGGGTCTGCCGGCGGTCGGCCTCAGCGCTTTCCTACTCTGGTATGACAACTACTCGGCGCAAGTCCAGTGGACCGTCGACCTGCTGCTTGTGCTGCTCTGGTTGAGTGTTAGTTTCAATCTAAAACAGCGGATCGTCCGTCCCCTCCAAACTCTTTCCAACATCCTTGCGGCTATCAGAGAAGGGGACTACTCAATTCGTGGCCGGCGTGCCCTAAGTGGAGATGCGCTTGGAGAAGTAATGCTCGAGGTCAACGACCTTGGCCAAACGCTCAGAGAACAACGACTGGGCGCCATGGAAGCGACCGCGCTGTTACGAACGGTCATGAGCGAGATCGACGTCGCGGTGTTTGCCTTTGATGGTGACCAGAGACTTCGTTTAGTAAACAGGGCCGGCGAACGACTATTGGCCCAGCCCTCGGCTCGGCTGCTGGGCAGGACCAGTAATGAGTTGGGACTGTCCGCGTGTCTTAATCGAACTGATGGTACTGGTCCATATACGATGCAAATGGTCTTTCCGGGCGGCGTCGGTCGCTGGGATGTTCGGCGCAGCACGTTCAGGGAGGGTGGCGCCCAACATCAATTGCTGGTATTGACGGATCTCAGTCAGACACTTCGCGAAGAAGAACGAATTGCGTGGCAGCGACTGCTGCGCGTATTGGGCCATGAACTCAATAACTCGTTGGCGCCCATCAAGTCTGTTGCGGGAAGCCTGGCGAACCTTCTGACCAGAGACCCCGAACCGCCGGACTGGCGCGAGGACATGCAACGTGGACTGGCGGTAATCTCATCTCGAGCCGACTCGCTTGCGCGTTTCGTGGAGTCGTACTCAAAGCTGGCGCGACTACCGCCGCCAAAGTTGGAACCGTTGAAGATCGGAGCCCTGGTATCTCGAGTCGCCAGCCTGGAAACTCGTTTACCCGTGAATATCGTTGCTGGACCCGATGTGACGGTGCGTGGTGATGATGTGCAGTTGGAGCAATTACTTATTAATTTGATTCGTAATGCCGTAGACGCTTCGATGGAGACAAAGGGATCCGTCGACGTTGGGTGGCAACAGAATAACGGTCAGGTGGAAGTCTGGATTAGTGACAATGGACCAGGATTGGCCAGCACTGCAAATCTGTTCGTCCCTTTCTTTACAACTAAAGCAGAAGGTTCAGGAATTGGTTTGGTCCTGTCGCGACAAATTGCTGAGGCTCACGGCGGCAACTTAACCCTGGAAAATCGCACTGAATCGCACGGTTGCGAAGCCCGCTTGCGATTGCCGCTCTAAAAGGTCGCCAGTTTACAGAACTACGAGTGAGGCGACTGACAGTTGGGAAACTTACTTATCAAGTACTTCACCGAGGTTTAGCCTTTTTTAAGTATGACGCTCAAAACAATAATCGGCGTAACGGTCTTTCTCACGACACTTCTTTCAGTATCGTTCGGTCAAAAGTCCGTGCGCGATGAGACCAGAGAATGGCGCCTGGCCCATGAGGGGGAAATAAAAGCCGACGATGGCTGGTTGACTGTGTCAGGTCTATTCTGGTTGAAACCGGGAGTTAATACTCTTGGTAGTGCGCCCGATCAAAATATCGTTTTACCTGCGAGTGCGAATGCCGAAAAAGTTGGCTCCCTTGAAATGAGCCAGGCAGGAGTGATTCTGCGAGTCGCCGAAGGTGTAACGGTGCTGGTGAACGATGAAACCGTTCGCGAGTATGAGATGACCTTTACGTCCGAGAAGCCACCCGAGTCCTTCAGGGTTGGTGCTTTGATCTTAAGTGTTATTAAACGCGGTGATCGAGTCGGTCTTCGAGTACGAGACTTAAATAGTCGATTACGAAATGAATTTAAAGGATTGCATTGGTTTCCGATACGCGAATCCTACAGAGTAACGGCAGATTTTCTTCCGGATTCGGAGCCGAAGGAGATTACCATCATGAATGTGCTCGGTGATGAATTAAAGATGAAGTCGCCGGGTTTACTGTCATTCAAGCTCAACGGCAAGTCGTTCCAACTGAGGCCTGTTATTGAAGACGATAAGTTGTTCATCCTGTTTCGCGATCGCACGGCAGGTAAGTCGACCTACGGCGCAGGTCGCTTTCTCTACGCTGAAATGCCGAAGGATGGAAAAGTTGTTCTTGATTTCAATCGCGCAGAGAATCCACCTTGTGCCTTTACTCCCTATGCGACCTGCCCGTTGCCACCTCGCCAAAATCGTTTGCCGATAGCGATTCCAGCGGGGGAATTGAACACTCACTTAGAAGCGCAGCCGCCCAACGAAAATGATGTGTTTGAAGTAACATCAACTAAATCCCCAGAGATCATTTGACACTGAATGTTGCTTGCACCACTGAAGTGGTTGCGGCGTCGGCACCACCGGTGAAGCCC
>DASROI010000437.1:0-8776 GCA_035646955.1 Pyrinomonadaceae bacterium | reverse complement strand
GATTCACCACAGGTGACGAGGAGATCACCAATGACAAACCAACCAGCAGATTGATGAAGTTGGAAACCATAGCTCGTTTCATTGCTCCTTTTCCTCCCTGGAGACTCAAAGGCGAGGCGATTAGCGCACCGAAGCGCGCAGCTTAAGTAATTCCATTTTATGCCGTGAGGCGTTGGGCGCGCGCCTGTCACTTTTGACAGGGATGAAGTAAGAAAGAGTCGGGAAATTAGAAACGTAGGCAGATCGGCAATGCGAGACCGGTCACAACTTGATCGTTTGGTTCGGCCTAAGCCGCGCTGTGTTCTCCGTGACTCCCTTGTGGTAAAGGAAATTGCCACTATGGCACCACAGGAGGCCTGGAGAACACAGAGGTGGCGCAGAGAAATCCAAATAAGGAGACCGCTCAGCGAAGGCTAACTCTTCACCGTGTTGGCTATTCCCTTATTCTGTAAAATTCTGATCTCAACGCGCCGATTTTTCGCGCGACCGGCGGCGGTCTTATTATCAGCAACTGGTTTCGATTCACCGAAGCCGAACGGTTGGACCAGGCGTCGCAGATCCAAACCATGCACGCCGACCAGGTACTGAATCACGGCTTTCGATCGTCGCTCGCTGAGGGCGCGATTTTTCGCTGTATTCCCGGTCTTGTCTGCAAAACCAACTACTTCAACGAGCCATCCATTTGCGTTGCCCTTGGCCTTTTCTTCCTTGGCCCAGGCTGCAGCTTCGTCGATTGTTTGACGTCCCGTTTTGTTAATGACTGAGCTATTAACTGCGAAGAGCACAGGGATTGTTTTGATGGTGTCGTAATCATCGAGACCGTTGATTCGGTTATTCGCCAGTGCCGCAGCCTTAAACGCATCGTCAGCCTGTTTTTGTGCTGCTTCGGCTTTAGCTCTTGCGTCGTTTGCCAAAGCGGTGTTTTCGGCAATTTGTCCCGCCATCCGGCGCGCGTTTTCATCGGCGAGTCGTGCTGCTTCCTCTGCAGCCTGGATTCTGGCCAGGTTCTCCTTGGCCAGTTCATCCGTTTGCTCCAGAGCCTGGGCGCTTCTTAGATCCTGTTCATCAAACCTGACCCATTCGGCCACAAGGTTACCGTCGGCATCGCCAGTCCCCTGTGCCTGCAAGCGCAGACCACGCATGATGTAAGTGACCGGGTAATCTTTTTTTCCACGCAGACCGCGGGAGTGCGAAGTAACGTCAGTGCTTGCCGTTAGGAGGACGTTGGTCTCCCCACCCGAGGGGTCCCGGACTTTGAATGAATCACCGCTTCGGATACTGACTACGCCCTGAATCTTTTGCTTAGCGCCCTGCGGTACCTGGAGTGGATGCACGTTGGCGGCATTTTGAGCTGAGGCGTCGAGGGCATTCATCGCAAGAAAAGCGACGACGATTGCCACGAGCCACGCGGTTGATTTGATGTTTCTCATGACTGTACTCCCTTCCAAATGCTTTGAATTTACGAATGGATTTCTCATGCAGGCGATTGTAGGGAGGACGGAAAGCGAGGTTTGCTAGTAATTCTTACAGGATCGGAGAAGGAAAAGTGACGAAAAGCAAGCCCTGTCAATTCTTACAGGTCGATCTCTTTGAATTGAGAGTTAGATTCAGTAACCCAGCAACACAGGAGGAACGAACGGCCGGTCGAAGTGGGGAAGCTTCTCCGGCTGTTTGTTTGTATTGAGGTCCTACCGTCCTGTCAATTTTGCCAGCATCGGTTTTGCGAATCATCTATTAGGATGGTCTATACAACGCAGAGGAACGAGCTTATGTCTTCAGGCCGGAAACCCATAAAGATCATAAAACGTAATGCGACTGAGCCTTCCGCTCAATCTCGGGTCGTATTAAAAACAACCAAACAATCAAGACGCGAAATGGCTAAAGTTGTGGTTTCCTGGATCAACGAGCGAAGGCGAACGCAGACAGTCTCATTTCAAAGTACCGCGACCAACCTTGGAGTGCGGTGACCTGGCACCGCTTTGTAATATGGAACAAACTGAAATGTCGGAATTAAAAAGCGGCGCCAGGCCAACGCACTCCAAGGTTTAATCTAAAACTTCCATCCCACAGACGCGCTGATGCCTAAATCGTTCTTGTCGGCCCGGACTGGCGGTTTGCTATCAAAGTTTTCGTAGACGTGAAAACCCCAGTAAAGATCTGAGGCAATCTTGATGCGCATATCAGAGTTGAACTGCATCCTCATCCTGCCAGGTGTTGTCAGACTCGGAAACATGCTGAAGCGAGAGGTAATGTCGGTTGTCGTAAAGCGAAAGGTAGCGAAATCCAGTCCAGCGATTCCATCAGCATTTGTTGCCCGGGGCGTCCCTACTGTTGCGAAGTATTTTTCCCGCGTTGCTGCTACACCACCAAAAACTGAGAATCTAGTTCGCTCTGTTTGCCGGATGTTCCTTCCCAATATTCCTCCAACCGTAGTCCGCAGATCGAGGCTCTGCTGATCGCTACTTAACAGGCCAAAAATTCCGCCGGAGTACCATTTGGGAGACAATTGCTTTCTATAATCAAGTACGAATTCTCGACGTGCACTACTTTCTCCCTTGGTTTGTCCGCTAAATGCAGCATCCAAACTACCCGTTAACGAGTGGTCCCCTCTTCGATAGGTTGCAGTTGCAACTAGTTCAGTCTGGTACTGATCGTTACCGCTAGTAAAACCGAAACCCAGATCAACCGATCCTTCCAACTGCCGCCAGAATCCTGTTTCGACTGGCGTTATCCGCAGCACGTCCATCTGCTTCACTCGGACTGCTTTCTGATCTCCGCCAATAGCAAAGTTGTCGGCCTCAGCTGTGTTTGCAGGCCGCAACTGAACAGAGTTTGTAAACAGCGTTCCATCTATTAGATAAACCAGGAATGTTGATTTACTTTCGAGTCGCTCCACCCTGGCCCAATCAAGTCGCACCGCTTCAGCCATGTAGCTCGCTTTGAATTTAAGCTCTCCTCGTTGCAGACCTTTTATTTCACCGGTGAGCCGATCGCCATTCTTAAGAATCACCACATCGTCAACATGTTTGGCCTCAGCGGATGACACGCAAGCGGTGACCGTAAGCACCAATGACAGTCCAAGACGGTAAAACGTAGTTTGTTTCATCTTCAATTCCCTCCGAAACCACGAGGTTGTGGATCAAGGACCAAGCCACAAGTCGTGCGGTCCAGAAACAGTCCAACAATTAGGAGACGGAGCCTCCGCGGAAATGATGCAGTCATTGGAATTCACTCGATACTGTCAAGAAGTACAGGGTTGCCAATTGCGCTCCTTGTTTTGTCTTTCAAGCGGCCTGTCAAAAGTTACAGGCGATCAAATTCCTGTCCTTCTATAGGATCGTCGTTGTCATGAATCTTAGAAGAAGGTGGTGCGAAAGATGAAGATAGTCAACAGATCACTACAAGTGGGTCTAACTGGATTCGTGTTGCTGTTATGGTGTGGGTCTGCCGCTGCACAGGACATTAGGTTCAACTATCTTCCGGGAACGGATTTCTCGAAGTACAAGACCTATAAATGGGTCCAAATACCGAATGTTCAATATCCCAACCAACTCGTTGACGGGCAGATAAAAAGATCGATTGAGACACAACTAAGCCTCAAAGGATTAACCAAGACTGAAGAGAATCCTGACCTTTATGTAACCTACCAGGCTGCAGTCAATCAGGAGAAACAGTGGAACTCCTTCAGCACAGGCGGAGACATGTGGGGTTACGGCCGATGGGGTGGCTGGGGCGGTATGGAAACCACCACGACTACAAGTAAGACAATCAACATCGGAACGCTCAACGTAGATTTTTATGACGTCGCCAGGAAAGAGCAAATCTGGCGCGGCTCCGCTAGCAAGACCCTGGGTTCCGGCAAAGATCCGAACAAGGTCCAAAAGAATCTTGATAAGGCGATGGCAAAGTTATTCAAGAAGTATCCGCCTCCTGCGAAGTAGAGATGCCTTCGGAATTCTCTTGAAAGGGTCAAGGGCGACGGAGCGTGTGTGCACCTTTTTGTCTGAGTGTGTCAAGAACCCGGATTACTTCATCGTGTTACTTCGTGCGTCTTAGAGGTTCGTCTGTTACGTCCGAGAAAAGCTATCTACTAAACCACATAAACCAAACGCAGTTCCTGGACAAACTAGATTTTTGACGGAGTCTCCATCGGGAAGGTGGTACCGATTCTGTGAGAACTTCCTCAAATCTCAATCAATCCTGTCACTTTTACTAGGAACGGACAGTTTGACTGTTGCTTAGTCTTTCATACGAACGAATTCAGATGTTGGGCAGTTTGTAGAACACCCGTGAAGGAGACGGCATGATGACTAATCATTTCAATGCTTCTTTTAGAATCGCGTGGTTCGCTTTGGTCGCGATCACTCTCTTTGGGTCATCGACGCACTTGATCATCGCGCAATCTCAGGAACCTCAAAAGCAAACACCGGAAGTGCAACAGCTAAAAGAGCGACTGCAACAACTGGAGCAGACGGTCCAAGAGCTCAAGGGGCAAATCAATGCGATGGAAGAAACGAAGAAGAATCCAGTGCCGCAAATTGTCCAGGCTGAGTACGCTCCAGCAGCCCCAGCGCCGCCACCTCCAGACACCACTGCGTCCAAGCCTCAAGATCCGAAAGGAGAGAGCACTTTTGAAGTTTATGGTTTTGCGATGCTCGACGCGGGCTATCAGTTCAAGCAGAACGATCCGGACTGGTTCGATGTAGTTCGACCAACAAAGTTACCGTCATTCCCGAACGAGTTTGCGCCTAATGGCAATACATACTTTAGTGTCAGACAAAGCCGGTTCGGTGTTAAGTCGTCAACCCCAACCAAATACGGCGAACTAAAAACACAATTTGAGTTCGAACTGTTCGGCACTGGTGCGCAGGCCGGACAAACAATTTTCCGATTGCGCCATGCCTGGGGAGAGCTGGGCCAATTCGGCGCCGGCCAGCAGAACACTGTATTCATGGACGGCGATGTGTTTCCCAACACGATTGAGTATTGGGGACCAAACGGAATGGTCCTGTTCCGGAACGTGCAGTTCCGTTGGATGCCATTGAAAGGACGCAACGCCGTATCGATTGCTCTCGAGCGTCCGGGCGCCAGCGCTGACCAGGGCCGGTTTGTAGATCGGATTGAGCTACAGGGGGTGCGGGGGCACTTTAATCTGCCGGACCTTACCGCGAACGTTCGCTTCACTCGCGACTGGGGTCACTTCCAGGCAGCGGGACTCCTAAGGCGAATCGCATGGATCGACACCAATAACGACGCGTTCGATTTGGGTGGAAGCGCAGTCGGAGCCGGTCTCAACCTGACTTCCGCACTTAAGTTTGGCGAGAACTCCACCGGAAAGTTTGCGTTCGTTTTTGGCCAGGGAATCGAAAACTACATGAACGATGCGGATGTTGACGTCGGCATCGAGACGAATCTTGCTGCTGGAGATCCACGACGCCCGATCGTTGGTAAGGCCTTGCCGATGTGGAGCTTCATTGCTTATCTGGACCACAACTGGAACAAGCGCTGGAGCTCGTCTGTCGGATACTCAATGATGGATGTCGACAACTCCAACGGTCAGGCAGCCGACGCCTACCATCGCGGCCACTACGCTTCCGGCAACCTGCTCTACTACCCGTGGGAGAACGTGCTGATGGGCGGGGAGTTCATTTGGGGTCGTCGAGAGAACTTCCTGGATGGTTTCAAGTCTGACGACTTCCGCATCCAGTTTTCGTTCAAATACAACTTTTCAAAGAAGTGGTCATTCTGATCGTGTTGGACCAGACGGGACTAGCCGTCGATATGAGAGGAGAGAATTTCCATGTTGAGAAAGACAATTCAAACACGAATGTTGGTCGTGTTGTTTGTTGTGACGACGTTTGCATCAGCGCCACTGTCGGGTCTGGGCCAGAAGGCGAGTCCTGTTGCGCCAGCGCGAGCGCAGGTGGAAGCCGTCGTTCGTGAAGCGTACGACAAGTTCAAAAACGATACTGGCGGTAAAAACGCTGACTACATTCCATATCTCGCCAAGGTCGATTCAAAACTGTTCGGCATTGCAATCGTAACGACGGACAACCAGGAATTGACCATGGGAGACATCCAATATTCGTTCTCCATCCAGTCGATCTCAAAAGTCTTTTCTCAGGCCCTCGCCATGGAAGAACTTGGTCCTGACAAAGTCTTCGAAAAGATCGGCTCCGAGCCGACTGGGCGGGCATTCAACTCGGTGTTTGCTGTGGCTGACATGCCTTCACACACTGGTAACCCGTATGTGAATGCCGGAGCGATAGCCACGGTTAGTTTGATCGCCGGGAAAACTGCAGATGAAAAGTGGAACAAAATTCTGACTTTCTACAGCAGATGTGCAGGCGAAAAACTTTCGCTTATCGATGAGGTCTATCAATCCGAAGCGGCCACAAACACCGGCAACAAAGCATTATCGATGTTGCTGGCTAAATACGATCGCATATATGCAGATCCTTTTGAGTCGGTGGATGTCTACACCAAACAGTGTTCCGTTGGTGTGAACGTGGCTCAACTGGCCCGTATGGGAGCAACGCTCGCAAATAATGGTAAGAATCCAAAAACGGGCGAACAGGTCATCAAGGCCGCCGATGTTCCCTACATCCTCTCAACCATGACCATGGCCGGTCTCTACGACGGCTCCGGAGGTTGGGCGTGGCACGTAGGTCTTCCGGCGAAGAGCGGAGTCGGTGGTGGCATCGTAGCAATTGTGCCGGGAAAGGGCGCGATTGCAGTGTTTGCACCGCCACTCGATGAAGCGGGAAACAGCGTGAAAGCTCAAAAAGTAATCGAGTACGTCGCGGACAAACTCGACTTAAATGTTTTCTCTCCACGATCAGTGGGCTTAAAGGGCGAGTAGAACAAGGGACGTAACGAACTTAAAGGGAACCAAATGAGAATAAGCCTTTGTCGATCAAAGAAAACAACCCGGCGTCATCTTCCTAAGCGCGCCGGGTTGCTGGTCGCACTCGGATTATTTTGTAGACTGGTCAGTTTCGCTCAGGGACCAGCTGAAAACCTCAACGCACCCGTTACGAACCCGAATCCAAAGCCTGCTCCCAGTGCCGTGCCGGTAACTACTGACGAACGCGCTGAATTGCTGAAACTGATCAAAGGCCTCCAGGACCGCCTCGAAAAACTCGAGGCAGCACAAGCAACAAGTACAAAAACTATCGCCGATTCTGAGACGGATGCGACGCCCGCAAGTGTGCCGGCGACATCTGCGACCCCAGCAACAACGAACGCCGCAGAAAATGCAATTCAACCTGAGGCGGACGCGTCAACGGCGAAACAAGATGACGACGGAAAGAATTTCTACGGACGTTACACTCCGAACCTGGGTTTCAAAGTAGTAAACACTGAATACGGCGACATGAACGTCAGTATCTACAGTTATGTCAGATATCTGAATCAACTCGGACTTGATAACAACTACACTGATGCTTTCGGCAATACAAAAAGCGTTCAGAATCGCCAGGACATTCAGCTCTTAAAACTTCAGATCAAATTTCTTGGCTGGATGTTCAATCCGAAGTTTCGCTATTTCCTTTACGCGTGGACCTCTAATGCTAATCAGGGCCAGGGCGCTCAAGTAGTTCTCGCCGGCAATCTGCAATACACCTTCAACAAGTACTTCACACTCGGCGGCGGCATTAGATCGCTGCCGGGCACCCGGAGCGTCGAAGGCAATTTTCCATTTTGGCTAAGTGTGGACAGCCGGCATATCGCCGATGAATTCATGCGGCCTTCTTACACGTCAGGAGTTTGGGCCACTGGCGAGTTGGCGAAGAGACTGAAGTACCAGGTGATGCTCGGCAACAACATGAGCACACTCGGTGTTCCAGCATCGCGTCTGGACAACGGAATAAATACGTTATCGAGCGCCCTCATCTGGTTTCCCACTGGTGATTTCGAAAAAGGTTTTACGGGCCAAGGCTGGGGCGACTTTGAAAAGCACGACAAGTTTTCCACTCGCCTGGCAGTCCACTTTAGTCGCAGTAACGAAAACAAGGAGAGTCAACCAAACTCCGAGCAGTTTGAAAACACTCAGCTCCGCCTCTCCGACGGGACTGTAATTTTCACTGAAGATCTTTTCGCCCCGGGCGTGACGATCACGGATGCAAGGTACCGCATGACCACAATCGACGGCGGATTCAAATATCGCGGTTTCTCGCTCGAGGGCGAATACTTCTGGCGCTGGTTGGACAACTTCAAATTCCTTGATGAGCTCAATCCGGCACAAGTTCAGAGCGTGCCAACACGACTCTTTGATCACGCATTTCAAATACAGGGTTCGGCAATGGTCGTTCCTAAGTCACTTCAAGCATATGCCGGCTTCTCAAAGATTTTTGGGCAATACGGTCAACCACGGGATTTTCGATTCGGAATGAATTTCTTTCCGTTCAAAAACAAAGTTGTCAGATGGAACACGGAAGCTCTTTACCTTTACAAGTCACCGGTAGGGTACACATCAGTTCCCTTCCCGATTGGTGGTAGAGGATGGGTGTTCCACTCAAATATGGAGCTGGCATTCTGATGGCAACAATACGTAAGTCAATTTCCATCGGTCTGCGCTCTTCTCTATGCAACCTCCGCGTCCTTTGTGTCTCGGTGGTTGACGGTCTCCTACATTTGACAACCACAGAGTCGCAGAGGACACAGAGGTTGCACAGAGGCATATTCAAGCGGTTTACGTCAGTCTTGATTCTCGTAGAGCTTCTGTCTGGCTCGTCAATACCAACAAGAGCTCAGTCGACACCAAATGATTATCTTT
>DASROI010000436.1:0-10042 GCA_035646955.1 Pyrinomonadaceae bacterium | reverse complement strand
TGTGGTCACGCTCATGCTGACGCCCTTGCGTTTGAACTGGCTGCTTTCGGCCGGACGCTGCTGGTTGACCCGGGTACTTTTAGTTATACGGGTCATGGTGCGATGCGCGATTGGTTTCGGAGTTCGTTCGCACACAACACTCTGACTATTGACGACCAACCTTCCTCTGTTCCGGCTGGGCCATTTTCCTGGAAGGATGTTGCGTCAGTCGAAAATACCAGGTGGCTCAGTAAGGACTGCTTCGATCTGGTTGAAGGAACACATGACGGCTACAGTCGTCTGGAATCGCCTGTCGCACATCTACGGAGTGTACTCTTTCTAAAATCCGATTACTGGATAGTCAGAGACCAGCTTCGAACTAGCGGCCCGCACCGGATTAATCTGGGATTTCATTTCGACTCTCACGCAAACCCGAAGATGAACAACTCAACGCCATCTGGCGGCGTAGTGTCGGAAGACAATGGTCAAAAAGGACTGGAAATAGCGGTTTTTGGTCGGCAGGGCAGCTGGGTTATGAAAGACCAGCAGGTTTCGCATTGTTACGGAACTAGTGAGCCGGCGATAACGATGAGCTATACAGATTCCATCGAAGGCGATTCCCAAGTGGTCACCTTCCTGTTCCCCAAAGATCAAGCTCGAGGTACAGAATTCCAGGTGCACGAAATCGATGCGAGTGGCGGTCGCGCATTCGAAGTCAAGCACAGCCGCGGTTTCGATATTGTTATACTACGAGGCGGCAGCGAAAGAGTTAATGCCAGACAAATTTCTACCGATGCCGATTGGGTTGTTGTCAGATTTGGCGAAGACTCGACAATACCGGCTCAAATCCTGCTATTTGCGGGCAGCAATCTTCAGATCGACCAGAGTGCGATGTTTGAGGCTGTCGGGCAAATCAAATATCTGGCAGCCACTCGTGAGGGAAAACGTTTTTTGATCGATTGCGACGTTTCAACTTCCGGTTACAAGTTTCATGTACCGGGCTTCGATGCTGTAATCATGGGGGAGTCTCAAAGGTAGTCAACGATGTGTGGCATTAACGGTATAGCGCTATCAAGTCGTTCTGATTCAAGACTGGATCAGGAATTGATCATGCGAATGCGTGACTGCTTGGTGCACCGTGGACCCGACGATAGTGGTCTGTTTCTGGATCGAAATGTGGGCCTGGGCCATCGACGACTGAGTATTGTTGACGTTGCCTCGGGACATCAGCCTATGACGAATGAGGACGGTTCGCTCCACATCGTCTATAACGGGGAGATCTACAACCATTCAGATTTTCGACCGGAGCTGGAAGCTGCCGGACACGTCTATCGAACGCATTGCGATACCGAAACCATCCTTCATCTTTATGAAGAGGATGGCCACCGATGCGTCGAGAAATTACGAGGCATGTTCGCGTTTGCCATCTGGGACCAGCGAGATCGAAAACTCTTCATCGCTCGCGACCGGCTCGGAGTTAAGCCACTCTATTACGTCTATACTGACGATGGTTCTCTTTATTTCGCTTCTGAGATCAAGGCTTTATTAGCTGCAAAGGCAGTATCACCGCAGCTTAATTACAACTCGTTATCCGACTATCTTGCTAATCACGCACCATCCGGCGAAGAGACGCTGTTCGTAGGCGTCAAGCGTCTCCTGCCCGGACACACGCTTGAATGGCAGGATGGTCGCATTGATATTAAGAAATACTGGGACATCAGTTTTTCAGTATCCGAGCCAACGCCTCAGCTCAGCGACAAGGAATATGTCGAACAATGGCTGGAGATGTTCCGCACCTCGGTTCGGTTAAGGTTGATGGCGGATGTGCCGCTCGGAATGTTCCTCTCGGGAGGAATCGACTCATCGGCTATCGCAGCGTTGATGAGCGGAATGGTCAGCGAGCCGGTTAAGACCTTCTCCGTGGCATTTGAAGAGCGTGAAGCGAATGAACTTCATTACGCGAGAATGGTCGCGGAGAAGTTTCATACGGATCATCATGAGGTTTTGGTTAGTCCGCGAGAGTTCTTTGCGGCTCTGCCCAAGCTGATCTGGCACGAAGATGAGCCATTGGCCCATCCGGCATCCGTCCCGCTCTACTATGTATCACTGTTGGCGGCCCAACATGTGAAAGTGGTCCTTACCGGCGAGGGAAGCGATGAGATGCTGGCGGGCTATTATCGGTATCGAACCACCGTGTATAACCTGGCATTGGGAAATCGGTACAACAGCCTGGTTCCAGCGGCTTTGCGAGGTCTCGCAAAAAGTGCGATCGATAGATTTCCCGCGGCGGCCAGTAGAAAACTCAGCCGCACCTTCCTTTATCTAAAACCAGGACTTGAGTCTTTGTACTTCGACAACTTTGCTGTGTTCAACCAAAGCCGGCAACGAGAGCTATTGACCGGTGCGACTCAAGATCGAATTGGGAATCAAAATCCCTACGCTAACATTCATGCGTTACTGTCAAATACGGATGCTGATACGCTACTTAATCAACTGCTCTACGCCGACTCCAAGACCTATTTGCATGAACTCTTGATGAAGCAGGATCAGATGAGCATGGCAGCGTCTATCGAGAGTCGAGTCCCTTTCCTCGATCACAAACTGGTTGAGATGACTGCGCGCTTACCCGAGCGAATGAAGCTTCGCGGTGTTACGACAAAATACATTCTGCGCGAGAGTATGAAGGGAATTCTACCCGAGCCTATCCTGACCAGGAGTAAGATGGGATTTCCCGTTCCCCTTGGTACGTGGTTCCGTACTACCTTCCAGCCGATCATCAAGGAATACGTGCTGGGTGATCGGGCTTTATCACGCGGCATCTTTAATCGGGAATATGTTCATCGTCTGGTGGCCGAACACGAGGCCGGAGCGAATCACAGTGAACGTCTGTGGATGCTGGTCAATTTTGAAATGTGGCAGCGGCAATTCCTTGATGGTGGGCCAGCTACTGAGCTAACGGATGTAGCCGAGATAGCCAGCGTTCATTAGTTGTCGTCTCAATTCCTTTCCCTGAATAAGTAATGATCAATACACAAGAAATCGAGAAAACTGTCGACAGCTCAAAGTTATTACGCGGCCGCGACCTGCTATGCTTCAGTCACGATTGGAGTGGAGATCCGCTTTCGAAAACTCATCTCATGAGAATACTAGCTCGAGATAACCGAGTGTTATGGGTGAATTCCATCGGCTATCGAGCACCAACGGCGTCAAAGGCGGATGTCAGTCGGGCGTTTAAGAAGTTAAAGGCAGCGACAAATGCGCTTAGTGAGCCTGAAAAGAATATTTTTGTTTTGAATCCACTCGCCATACCGATTTACGGTCGTCCGCGGATTCGAGAGTTAAATAAGAGTTTGTTGCGTTTTCAGGTTAAGCGCGCGATGCGGACGCTGGGATTCAAAAATCCGATTAACTTTGTCTTCAATCCTGCTGCTGCTGTGATTGCCGGTGCGCTGGATGAAGAACAACTGATCTATTACTGCGTGGACGAATACACTGCTTTCTCGGGAGTGGCATCAAGGTCTCTCGCAGAAATGGAAGAGCAGTTAATGAGAAAGTCGGATCTGGTGATCGTGTCGGCAGATCGACTCTTTCAATCCAAGGCCAGGATTAATTCGAACACAGTCCTAATTCGGCACGGCGTTGATTTTAATCACTTTCGTAAAGCCCTCGATCCTGACACGACGGTCCCTGAAGAAATTAGAAATCTACCCCGTCCGGTAATTGGTTTTTTTGGACTTATAGCGGATTGGGTTGACCTCGAGTTGATCGCCGCTGTGGCAAAAAGATTTCCCGATGGCTCCGTCGTGATGGTGGGTAAATCGACCACGGACACAAAGGTACTCGAGCAAGAACCAAACATTCACCTGCTTGGTCGGAAGACCTACGAATCCCTACCCGGCTATTGTAAAGGGTTCGATGTGGCACTCATGCCCTTCAGAATTAATGAACTTACTTTGAATGCAAACCCATTGAAGGTGCGGGAATACCTGGCCGCGGGCCTTCCAGTCGTTTCTACCGCGATTCCGGAAGTTGAAGTTCTTGGGTTGTGCAGGATAGGAACCGACAGAGAGTCGTTTGTCCGTGAGGTCGAGATCGCTTTGCGGGAACCTGGTCCAAGTGGCGAACGAAGTGAACGCGTGCGAAGCGAAAGTTGGGACGCAAGAGTTGACGAGTTGCGCGGGTATCTCAGTCAGTTGTAAAGACTGTCACGGGCTATTCGCGCCGGTTTCGAAAGCGACGGCGGTATTTAAGTGGGACCAACCCAAGGCCACCGGTGAGGAGTAAAACCAACGTTGACGGTTCTGGAACTGCAGAGGGTGAACCCACTGAAAACTGGGTTTGGGTTATGCCGCTCACATCTGAGAGCGTCATGTAACCAGTGCCGCTGAAAGTCACATTGAAGAGTGGGTTTTGATTAAGAAATAAGTCTTGGAGTGATCCGTAGGCAAGCAGGGAGCCCGACACAGTTGAGTTATCAAAGGAAAGAGAGCCTTTAAAAAAAGTTGAGCTTACTCCGTTAGAAATAACCAGCGGTGAACCAAAGCTTGACGTACTGGTGTTGAAGCCAAAAGACGTGACCATACCCTGAGGAATCTCGCCGCTATAGGTAATTGAAAAGTTCTGGCCGGTTAAGCTCACACTGCTCACGCCCCCAAGTGTACTTACGGTTCCACCCGTAAGCGTTACGCTGTCAGCGTAGACGCTTGATGCTGAACAGCAGACGGCGGCCACGCCGAGGACAAGGGCAAGTATAAGGTGTTTAATCATGATCAATCTCGACAGATTCCCTTTGGGAGATTTGGTGTGGTTTCTTGCGTCGGGGATTGCCAGCGGCCCGGCAAGTTTACCATCTAAAGATACTAACAATCGCGGGCAGTTTCCGCTGAATTTTGGGTAATCAACGGATCCACCACAGAATAGCATGCGAGGATAAAAAGATGCTCGGAGAAAATTAGGCCATATGGTCTTTATTTTCTTGCAGATTTGTTTCTGGTCCTGAGGTCCAAGTTTGGAAAATGGTGGTTTGACACAATTAGTCGTGTAACCGATATTAACCCTCGTTCCCAGGAGATGTTTTGTAATCTAACCTTGGCGTAGCGCGTCTGAGCCCAATCCCCTCAATCAGAATGGTCGCGCTCTAAATATTTAGAAAACACTGAAGTATAGGTGAAGAATCACGTGAAGAAGGTCGAGAACCATAAGGCAGAATGAAACAGGTATTGCGAAAAGGGCTCAAGAATATCGTTGTTGGTGAGGTTCCAGACCCAGTCACGATTCCCAACCATGTACTGATAAAACCGTTTTACTCCTTAATTAGCAGCGGAACCGAAACGGCCGACATCCACACCGACAGTCTGGTGAAAGAGGTTGCCGAAAATCCTTCTCATCTAAGCAAGATATGGTCGGTGATGAAGCAACAAGGGGTACTGAAAACAATCGAAGAGGTGAAAGCAAAGTTTAGCGAGTATGCGGCCCTGGGCTATTCCGGCGCCGGTGTTCTAGTCGACAAGCATCCCTCGGTTCGTGATTTCGAAATTGGGGACCGCGTTGCTTACGGAGGAGAAGGTACTGGACACGCTGAAACAGTCATTGCAGGAGAGAAACTTGTTGTAAAGGTGCCCAACGCCGTGTCGTTCGAGCATGCCTGTTTCACGACTCTTGGAAGTATCGCACTAAACTCGATCCGGATTGCCGCTATCGGGGTTGGGGATGTAGTCGCTGTAATGGGGCTTGGTTTGGTCGGACAGTTGGTGGCTCAGCTGGTCAGAGCGCAAGGCGGAATTGTTGTCGCTATTGATATGAAGCAGGACCGCGTGGATCTTGCGAAGACCACCGGAGCTGACTTCGCGATACCCGGCGGAGCATCGGTTCCAGGAGAGATCAATTCGATAACTAATGGGCGAGGAGTTGACTGCGTGATCGTAGCGGCAGCTTCGAAAACACCGGCACCGGTCCAACAGGCAGTAAAGATTTGTCGGGACAGAGGGAAGATTGTAATCGTCGGCGCGGTCCCCCTGGACGTTCCCCGAGATGAGATGTACATAAAAGAGCTGCAATTGCTCATGTCTCGAGCGTATGGGCCGGGCAGCTACGATCCTTCTTATGAGAAAGAAGGAAAGGACTACCCATTCTCCTACGTACGATGGACCGAAAACAGAAACATGGGTGAGTTTCTCCGCCTCATTGCAAATAAGACGGTTGACGTAGAGGCCCTGATTAGTCATCGCTTTGAATTGGGCGACGCTGCAAAGGCTTATGAGACGATCATGGAACCCAGTTCAAACAGCCTCGCAGTCGTACTCCGGTATCCCATGTCCACGGCCTCTGCAACCGACTATGTTCCCAAACACAAGCTCGAGATTCGCCAGACCGAACGGAGGGAAAAGCTTCAGCTTGCATTAATAGGTGCAGGTAATCTGGCCCGCTGGGAACATCTGCCCAACATTAAGAAAATACCCGGCGTCACGCTACGGGCTGTGCAATCAGGTAGCGGCGCGCGTGGAAAAACTTATGGCGAACGTTTTGGAGCAGATTACTCAACGTCGGCTTACGATGAAATCCTCACCGATCCAAATGTTGATGTTGTGCTGATTGCTACTCGTCATCAACACCATTTTGAACAAGCATTGAAAGCAATAAAAGCAGGTAAGCACGTATTTATTGAGAAGCCGATGGCCTTAACGCTGCATGAATGTCAGCAACTCTACCAGGCCGTCAACGGCAGTGGAGTTCAACTGACAGTCGGATTTAATCGTCGCTTTGCCAGGTGCTACCGAGATTTGAAACGAGCGTTGAGCGGACGCAATGGACCAGCAATCATCAATTGCCGGATGAACTCGCCCGGCTTGACCGGTTCTTTTTGGGCTGCCGATCCCAAGTATGGTGGAGCAATAGTCGGCGAGGGCTGTCACTTTGTCGATCTGATGTACTGGTTGTTGGAATCAGAGCCGGTAAGTGTCGTCGCGTATACTTTGCCTACCGGCAAAAGCGAGCCGATTGGCGAAAACAATGTGGTAGCGAGTTTTCGATATGCTGACGGTTCAATTGGAAATCTAACGTACTGCACGGTTGGGAGTAAAACTTCTGGTGGTGAACGCGTCGAAGTTTATACTCAAGGAGTGGCCGCCGTGACCGAGGACTTCAAGCTTTTCGAACTCAAAGGAAACAGTCGCACCAAGAAGGTCAGTCGTCATCCCGAGAAAGGATACGCTGAACAGATGGCTGCATTTATTCAAGGACTACAAGTAGGTAAGCAGCCGGAAATAACTGTCCTGGACGGTGCGCGCGCAACGATTGGCTGCCTGGCAATGTTGGAATCAGCTCATAACCAGGAGCCACAGTCGATCAACTTAAATGAATTATTAGCCTCGTAAAGTCTGTGGTTTTTCAAGGTGGGTTAGATATATGAAGTACCAGTCGCATTTCGAGTGGTTAGGTCTGCAGAAGGTTCTTGGTCTAATCATCATTTTCATGTGCGGCTTATCGAGCGCTTGTGCACAGCAACGAGCTCGCACTCAAAGCGCTACTCCGACTACTGACCCCCAAATTATCGATTCGAAGTCGTGGAGCAAAGAAGTTCCCGATCTGGTCGAATTTCCCTCCGCCGAAGTTGAGTTTATTGTTGGTCCACAACTCAAAGCGGGAAGTGGTTACAATCCGGCTCCCTGGTTTGATCAGAATGCACTCAGTAAGGGGCTGGAACATGGCGCAAACTTTCCAGCATCTCCTCCGCAGCACGCCTTAACCGGTACAGTGACCGCTACTAAAGACTCGAAGACGATCGTTGGGGTTGGTACTCACTTCCTCAAAGACTTTGCCGGTAAGCCTTACACCTATCACATCTTCATCGAAGACGCCGCGAATATTCCGCGAGATTACATCGTTAGTAGCGTCGAAGATGATACCCACCTTTCAATTTCACTGGTATGGCAGCAACCGAGCACCTCTGATCGTCGCATTTCAAAGGCGACTGGTGACGAGTTTGACGAGTATGTGAATTTGAATTACTACGATCAGGGCCTTTGCCAGTACGTTAATTATTATCGGACCGGTGACCAGCGCTTTTTGACTATTGCTCGAAAAATCACTGATTCGTGGTGGAAGGGTTCATTCATAGCCGAAGGTCATGCTGAAGCTTCCAATAGCCTGGCGCCACGAAACATCAGTCTCAATGGATTAATTCTCCGCGCAATGGATGGCCGTCCGGAAATGTGGCCATGGATCACCAGTTATGTTAGAGAGCAATTTGATACCTGGGTAGGTTTGCGAGTTTCATATCCGGGTTTCTATTACGGGTTGCGCGATCCGGGCTACATGCTTTTGTATGCCGCCAACCTCGGTAGGGTTCATCCTGACCCGGCTGTTCGTTCTGAGTTTCGAAAGAAATCGCTGGATGCAGCGATAAAGTTATATGCACGCTTGCAGAGTCCTGACGGTGGTTTCTACTTTGATCTCGACAGTATCACGAAGACGACGCAACCATTTCAGGTCGGTTTGCTCGCCGAAGGGTTAATAGCAATACATCGTCTGACTGGAGACGACACCGTAAAAAGAGTGATCCTCAAATCGGCGGAGCATCAATACAATCGTTGCTTTAACGCAAAAGGTTGGCGCGGGATGTACTACTTCGTTGGTGGAACGACTAAGGATAAAAACGAATCGTGTGAAGCGGGATGTGGGGCCGCAGCGAATAGTTACCCGCCGTCAGATCCCGGACAGATCCTTGAGGTTCGTCAGCTCAACGGAACCACCATTCACCAGTTCGGCTACGCATTTCTGATTTCGGGAGACAGTAAATACCGGCAGTGGGGAGACGACATTTTCGATGCAACGTTTAGCGGACGAGATGGACATCGTGGGTTAGCGGCAGCGCGGGCCAAGGAGTACGACGAATCTTATCGTTCATCCGGCAAGTACCTTGCCTGGAGACTGGCCGGAGGGACAGCTTCGCTTCCGAAAACAGTTTCTGCCCCAAAAACAGTCGTAGAGGTTTCCAATCAGTTGAGACCTCAACCTACTCCCGAGCGGGCGGATGATCCGAGCGGTATTGACGCCGCGCTAAATGAGGCGGTTCGATTGGCAAAAGCTGCACCTTCAGAGTCGGAAGTCAATGCGCTGTTGGCGCAAATTCAAAAGACTTCGCAGGAGCTCAAAGCGAAGTTTTCAAACACTCCATCTTTAGGAGAGGTCGAAAGCGAACTGCAAGCGGCCGAATCTCACGTGCAAACCGCACTGGCCATTGTCCAAAAGAGTGGACCACCAGAGGATTCGAAGGTTCGATTGACCTGGGCCGCGGCGCGTCTAAAGCGGGCACTCGAGCGATACAGAGCTATCTCGCGACGACCTCAAATATAATTTCCTGCTGGGTAATCAAATTGCTTAGTTGGAAGAAGACCCGACATCGACGAGTGCTTTTGATCCTTGTTGCCGGTATTTTGCTCTGGGAAACATTGGCCTGGATCGGTGCGCGTGCTCTCATCGTACGTTCTGATCTTCCTCACGCCGATGCAATGGTGATTCTCAGCGGTTCCTCAAGCTATCGCGAACGAACCCAGGTCGCAGCACAACTCTTCGCTGCCGGACGTGCTCCAAAAATTATTCTCACAAATGATGACCGGCAAGGTGGCTGGTCTAATGTAGAACAGCGTAATCCTCGGTTTAGCGAGCTCGCGCTGGCGTCATTGGTGAGCTCCGGCGTCTCGATAGATAAAATCGTGCTGTTGCCGGATCGAGTTCAGAGCACTCACGACGAAGCAGTATTGTTGCGGAGATACGCTGAGGTGACTTCACTTAAATCACTTTTAATTGTCACTTCACCATCTCACTCCCGCCGAGCACTCTGGACCTTCCGTAAGGAATTTCAAGGCACTAATATCACGTTGGGTTTGAGCTTCGGTGATGATCAACAGGGCGATCCCTCCCCGTTTCTATGGTGGACCACGATTAAAGGCTGGCGTCTAGTTGCCGGCGAATACCTGAAGTTTGTTTACTACCTGTTTCGCTATTCGGCTGGATAAACTCTCCATCCGTGGGCCGATTTCGGACCTGCTGATAAGTACAGTAC
>DASROI010000435.1:0-8722 GCA_035646955.1 Pyrinomonadaceae bacterium | reverse complement strand
GTTGACTCATGCTCAACTGTCCTTAAATTAGGGCTTACGAACCCTATTTAAAGTCAAGTTGCCGGTTAGTCGAGCGGCCTTTAAAGCGGCGCCGGGCCCGCCGTACTCCAGGGTTAGATCTTTAAGAGGAGTTTTCCGGAGGTCTTTCGGCCTTCAAGATCGTGGTGGGCCTGCGCAGCGTCAGCGAGTTGATAACTATGATGAATTCGCACGTTCAACTCGCCACTCCCAACCAAGTCAAGAATTTCCTTCGACCGCCATTCCAAATCCTCACGCGTCGAAATGTAATTTAGCAACGTCGGTCGAGTTATATACAAAGAACCCTTTTGCGAAAGCTTTATGAGGTCAAACGGTGGGACGGCTCCACTCGAGCCTCCGAATAAGACCAGGTAACCCCGCGGCCTTAGGACGTTCAGATCTTTGTCGAAGGTAGCTTTTCCGACGCCATCATAAACGACGTGGACGCCTTGCCCGTCGGTCAGCCGTCTGGTCTCAACCTCAAAGTCTTGCTCATTGTAGTTAATGCACTCGTCCGCACCCGCGGCACGAGCGAGCTCTGTTTTGTCCGGGCTTCCGGCAGTTGCGATAACGCGTGCGCCAGCTCTTTTCGCCAGCTGCACCAGCAGTAGTCCGACGCCTCCGGCCGCCGCATGAATTAAAGCGGTTTCACCAGATTTCAATTTGTAAGTGCTATTTAGAAGATAGTGCGCGGTCATGCCCTGGAGCATTACAGACGCGGCGAGCTCGAAGGAGACATCGTCGGGAATATGGACCAGTCGAGCAGCTGGTACGGCAGCATATTCCGCATAGCTTCCGAGAACCCCGGTGTACGACACGCGGTCGCCGACCTTGATGTCGCTTACTTCCGAGCCTACTTCGGTGACGATTCCGGCTGCTTCCTGTCCGTCGACAAATGGAAGAGGTGCTGGATATCGACCTTCTCGAAAGTAAACGTCGATGAAGTTCACACCGGCAGCTTTGAGTTGAACAATTGCCTCGTTGGGTTTTGGTTTAGGGTTGGGCAATTCGACGAGCTGGAGAACCTCGGGCCCACCCACCTTAGAAACTTGTATCGCTTGCATGGCGATATCTTAAATCCTCTGGTCCGAATAGTGAACTGCAAACAGATTTGATAATTATCAATTGAATAATCGTTGGCGCTTCCGGCTGGTCTTCCTATTTATTGGATCAACTCCATGAATCTGATGTCGATCTTGACTTCTATCTTAACCCAATCAGTAGTAAATATTGGTTTACCTGGTCCGCCCAGGAATACACCTCATTACTTTGCGCTGCAGGTGCTGAACACAATCCTCGGAGGACAGTTTCAATCCCGACTCAACGCGAATATTCGTGAACAGAAGGGGTACAGTTACGGCGTAAACTCCGTCTTTCAATACGGAAAGGGACCCGGACCATTTCGCACGGGTGGTTCAATTATCTCCGCCAAGACCGATGCCGCTCTAATTGAATTTATGAAAGAGTTGCGGGGCATCACGGGAGAGAAACCAGTAAGTGATGAAGAGTTGAAGACAGCGAAAGAGTCGTTGGTCCAGGGCCTGCCACAACGTTTCTCGTCGGTGGGCGCTATTAGTACTTCAATCACCAGTCTGGTCGTACAAGGTCTGCCTGACAATTACTACCAGAATTACGCGACGAACGTTCAGGCGGTTACCAAGGACGACTTATTGCGAGTTGCGAAGCGCTATATCGATCTCAATCATCTTGCAATTGTGATCGTGGGTGATCGTTCAACGATCGAGGGACCCTTAAAGGCTACCAACATCGCACCGATAACAGTGCTCGATATTGATGGAAATCCATCTTCAGGCGGCGCGAGTTCGAGTACAGGAAACTAAGTGATTTTCTCTGTGCAATCTCATGTGCACTCTGTGACTCGGTGGTGAATTCCTACTCCCTTTTCTAACCACGGAGTCACAGAGATCCACACAGAGAAGAACTACAACTCAATCATCTCAGCATCGTAAGCAAAAACCAGATCCATTAGCCGTCGCGCGACCGCTTCTGGCACAAGCGAAAGAACGCTTCTCCGAACTCCCCTCGCGATCACTCTTTCCCATTGGCCAACATTTCCATACAGCCGAGAATATCTCGCTATCTTGTTTGTTCGGTTGCGCCTCAACCGCTCATACTTCTTGAAAGCCTCGTAAGCCTCAAATCCATGTAGACAACGAGCCAGGATCATTGCATCTTCAATTGCCAGGCAGCCGCCTTGACCGAGGTTCGGAGTCGTGGGATGTATCGCGTCGCCAAGCAAGGTTATTGGACCGGAGGACCATGCCGCACTTGCCGGTCGATCAAAGGCTCCAGTTTTTAGAATTGACGAATTGGGAGTTGCTTCTATCAATTGCAATATGGGCCGAAACCATCCATCGAACATGCGCAACAACTCGCGCTGAACGTCCTGGACGGGTACCGCTCGTTCCCCTTGCTTCCATCTGGTAGGAGGTGAGCGTTCGATCACGGTTGTGCTCGTGTTGGCGGCATTGGCTGCGGCCCACCAGCCAATCTTTCCTAATCCAACCGGACCAATACCAAATCGCCTGCCTTTGCCTTGTATCTCAATGGCAGTCGCTTTGGGAAGCGAGCCAGGGACAATATTTGAAATGCCTCTCCACACCGTGTAGCCGCGATATATGGGGGCGGCATTATTGATCAACTCTGAACGCACCCGTGAGTGAATACCATCAGCTCCAATCAGTAAATCTGATTCAAAGACGTTTCCGTTGCTGAACGTTGCCGTAACTGATTTGTCACTGGTCTTGTAATCGATCAGTGTATTTCCCAGATGCACGAGTTCCGCCGGCAGGGCGTCAAGTAGGATTCGTTGCAAATCCGCTCGATGGAGCGCGACGCATGGAACATCGGAATCTTGTCCACTTCTAAGCTTTACACTATTGATGAGCCTCCCGTGCTGATCGACCCATTTAATTTGTTCGATCACTCCGGCTTTCTGTAATACCTGGTCCTCGAGGTTTAACGCCCGTAAGACACGCATCGCGTTGGACCAAAGCGCAATAGCCGCACCGACATCGAGTAACAGGGGAGCCTGCTCGAAAATCTCCGGCTTGAATCCAAACTGTCGTAGTGCGATCGCCGTGGTAAGACCACCAATGCCGGCACCTATGATTGCGATGCGTTGCCGTTCATTGTCGGGAGGCATCTGAGAATTATTGGTCATTGATCATCGATCATTCGTCATTTCTCATTCCCTTAGCAAGTTCTGGTCGAACAGGCCAAGGTTGGACCAAATAAGAAATGATAAATCGCAATTGAACAATGACCAATAGTTTTTAAGCGCACCAACGTAAATCGGCCGCACAAAACGGTGCAGGCGAGGGAAGTCCATTCCGGATCTGTTCAGGAGTGAACTTTCTGGTCGGAATAAGATCATAGGGTAACCGGGCAACCGGTGTAGCAGGCTCGACTAGCCCTTCCGACAAAATTCGAACCTGGGCGAGTGACGCCAAAGGAGTTTTCATTGTCAGCTCAAACACTCGAGCCATGATTCTGTGACACCAAACAGGAAGCGGGAATATCAACGGCTCCTTCCCAACGACCGCAGCAACGCGCCGTACTGCTTCACGCAGGTAGATTTCTTCCGCGCCCACTACTGCAACAGTTTGTTGTCTCAGACGCATGTCTATCAATGCCGCCCGCATCACCTGGACCAAATCCTCGACTGCCAGGGGCCGGCAAGCCTGGTCCTTTAAACCAACGAGCGGGAATATCGGAAATGTGTAGAGAGCATGACTCAAGTGGTCTAGCATGTGATCACCTCGACCAAAGACCACCCCGGCTTTGATCACGGTGTAGTCGAGTCCTGAATTTCGGACAATCTCCTCGGCTTCCCACTTAGACTCGTGATAGGGAGATCCGCAATTGGGCCGCGCGCGCAAGAAACTCATAAGAACAATTTTTTTGATTCTGGAAGCGTACGCTGCAGCTACCACATTTTTAGTGCCCTCGATGTGAACTTGTTGATATGTGTGTCTGCCAAGCTCGCGGTTAATGCCGGCACAGTGCGCAACTGCATCGCACTCCGCAAATACTTTGGCTAACTGGTACACATCGGAAAGATCACCTGCGATGAAAGGGGCATTCTGCGCTGCAGGCGCGTTTCGCGCCAGAAGCACCACTTCATGGCCTTCGCTGCTTAGCCGGGCCGCTAAGTGCTGTCCGACAAATCCAGTTCCACCGGTGATTGCGATTTTCATCTTCAAGCTCCTAGTTAATAAACCAATCGGCAAAGAAATTACGGAACTGAGGGCTACAAGATCTAATGCTTGACGGAAGTTGTATGCCGGTGCGATTGGACCAAGTATGACGAATGCTGAAACCGTCAATGTTGAAATCAGGACTTTGACAGACGTGCGAACTGACGAGCCTAGTAGTCGGGAGCAAACCAAAACGGACGACGCAGCCAAAGCTCCTACTGGTCCAAACATGAGCGCAATTACCCAGTCAAGTGCGAACAACTGCAGATTTACCTGCGGAGAGTGCAGAAAATTCAAAGTAGTCGCGTACATGGTACCTGTCACCAGGCCACCAAGTGTTCCTTGCGATAGGTACCCTGACATCGAAACTCTCATATTCGTCTACCGATCGTTAATTCTGATCAGCGTTGTTCTCATTACGAGCGTCAGTTGCGGCATCTCGTAGCTCCTCAACCAATCGCAGCGCTTGTTTTCTGAGCGGACGCATGAACGGATTGCTTGCGAGTGAGATCAGCTTGTCGAGTAGATCAACTGTGTGATCGATCAGCCGATAGGTGCGTCGATGCTTAGGTGATGGATCGTGAATCCAAAAAAGGATGATGCCCATGTGATAAACCCAGAGCAGGTAGGGTAATTCAGCACGCAGGTCCTTTGGTATACGCGCCTGGGTTCCTTCCACAACTTGATCGAAAAGTTTAATGCTCTCCTGACGAATTGGATCCGATTCTTCGGCGAATGGGTTAAGCGGACTTCCGGGATTAGCGGCAGTCTTGAAAAGCACGCCCGCAAACTCGTGATACGGGTTCAGGGTTTCGATCTTCACCCGCATGACGGTCAACAGGCGTGCTTTTAGTGAGGAATCATTTTGAATCGCCGGCAAGATGGCAGCAAGCTGTTGTTCGTGGGTGCGATGGTAGAAAGCCTGAATCAAAAACTCCTTCGAGTGGAAATAGTAGTAAGCATTCCCCAGCGAGACGTTTGCTTTCTCTGCGATGGCTCGCATGGTTGTTTGCTCATACCCGCGCTCCTGAAACATCTCGAGCGCTGTTTCGAGGATTAGAGTTTTTGTCTGATCGCCCTTGGGAGTTTTGATCGACTTCTTTTTGCGCATCGCACCCATGGTTTACCTGCTTAACCCGGCAACCCTGCCCAGTTGATAGCGATTCTGCGAAATTACTGAGACTACTTTCTTTGTGGTCGGTAAGAGCTCTGGAGTGGCTAACCGGTAGGCCCAGTCTCGATATTGCGTGAGAGCCCATAACACCATCAACCAGGCTTTTGGACCAAAGTAAACTGCGCCGTTATCGCTGACCACTGTCAAGTCCTTCTTAGTGAGATCGTGGTTTAGTTGCGGGTAGCGCTTGCGAGCGTCTTCAGAGGCGCAGGGCACGAAGTTCAGCTCAACCAGTTTCGATTGCTCTGCAAGCCAGTTATGCGCCCGTCTGCACAACCCGCATTCCTGGTCATAAAGAACTGTTAGCGCACGCATTGTCATGCCTCCTGAACGGTGGTGAATGCATCAGGTCCGATGGGCGGCTGGTTGCTGTGAACGGATTTGCGGCGGCGCATCCGGCTGAAGATGAAGAGATTGAAAAAGTGCATGGCTCCGAGAACTATCAGGACCATGCCGACCTTCACCGACAGGGCTTCAATTCCTTTTTGCGCATCGTCGACCGCATACCCGAGTTTCAAGGCCAGGCTAACGTAGCCAAAGTTGATCAGGTAGAAGCCGACCACGAGCAGGTGATTTACGGAGTCAGCGAGAGCTTCGTTTCCGTGGAAGACGTCTACCAGGAAAACTCTTCCGTTTTTGTGGAGGGTACGTGCCACCCAGACGGTCAACGCAATGCTGATTGCGAGGTAGATCAGATAGGTCGTTATCGCGATTGTCATCGGTGCTTGCTCCTTCTCGCGTTTTTGAACGCGTTCAACTAAGCGCAGAGTACGCCTGTGTTTTGGCGCTGTCAAGAAGAATTTTGAACGAGTTCAAAAAACTCGAAATGAGAGGTATTTGGCGAGGTAGTTTTTGGTTCTTCTTTGTGCGATCTCAGTGTCCTGACTCGGTGGTTCGAAATGCGGCCTAAGATTTACCACCGAGGCACAGAGAACACAGAGGTCGCAAAGAGAAAAAGTGAACTGAAAGCGCACACCGCCAATTGGGTTGGGATCTGTCGATGTACTATCGTCGGACTCAACTTCGCCTTACTTTCTCAAGATCCTCAGCATTCTTCCAAGCACTAATAATGTTGCGGACTTGGCACCAGTGTTGCTATTCGCACAGCGTTCCCGCATTTCGAAATCTATTGTTGAACCCAGACGCTGGCGTTTGCCAGGAGACTTTGGAGGAATACAGACATGTTCCCAATTGGCGATGACGATACTCAACGGCGAACTTTTCCGATTGTCACCTATGCTTTAATCGTTCTGAACATTCTCTTCTTTCTTGTCGAGTTGAATGGTGGAGAAAGCTTCATCATGCAGTGGTCACTCGTACCAAGAAGATTCCTGGCGAATCCCGCTGGAGACTTTCCAACTGTATTTACCTCGATGTTTATGCACGCTGGGTGGGTCCACTTGCTGGGGAACATGCTTTACCTGTGGATCTTTGGTGATAACGTCGAAGACCAATTTGGTCATGCGAAATTTCTAATCTTCTATCTGTTGTGTGGTTTTGCAGCGACCTTTGCCCAGATGATGTTCAACTCGGGTTCGAGTGTTCCAAACCTTGGAGCCTCGGGCGCGATCGCAGGGGTACTGGGTGCCTATATCGTGTTGTTCCCACGAGGTCAGGTGAGAGTTTTGATGGGACGTGGAATTATCCCCATGCCGGCGCTCGTTGTAATTGGACTCTGGATCGTTCTCCAACTGGTGAGCGGCATCGGGTCGATTTCACAGAGTGCAGACACTGGTGGCGTGGCTTATCTCGCACACATTGGCGGATTTATCGCCGGAATCGTGTTGACGTTTATTTTTAGGACGGCGAGTGCCAGGCGTGCCACTGTTTGAGTTTCGTCACGCGTGACGCACGATTGCAAAATCGATGAAACCGTTAACAGGGTCGGTAGCTTGAAGTCTTACGCGTGCGTGTTGTCCAACTTTCAAGCCTTCCTTTCCTCGGACCACAAGTCCATCGACGGGAGGCTTGAGAGTTCGGACGAAGGTTCCCTTCGCAGTAACTCCAGTAACAATCGCATCAAATTCGTCGCCCACACGGTTTCTCAGTAACATCGCAGCCGCGATCTTGCGCATTTTCCTTTCGACTTTTCTCGCGGCGCTTTCTCTTTCATTACAATGATCTGCGATCTGCTGTAGCTCCGAAAATGAATACGGGCTTTTGCCGTTTGACTGCGAGCTCTTCAGTAATCGTTGTGTTACGAGATCTGCGTAGCGTCGATTCGGGGCAGTTGAGTGAGTGTAGTTATGGACCGCAAGCCCGAAGTGACCCTCACCTCTGCTCTCGGGAGTCTCCGCGACATATTCTCCGGGACCGAGCAACTTTACAATGGCAAGTGAAAGATCTGGAAAATGATCAGGATCGACTTTTCTTCTGCGCTCAAGAAAATTTGCGAGCGCTCGCGCGTCAGGTTTGGGAGGCAGTGATTCATTTAGTTCTTCTGCCATCTCTACAATTCGTGGCCAATTCTCTGGAGTGCGAACTACTCTTTGGATCGAGAGGACCTTCTTCTTGTTGAGGTATTCTGACATCGTAACGTTGGCGGCGATCATAAAGTTTTCGATGATATCTCGAGCACTGTTGCGCTCTGACACTGAGAGGTCTACAACGCTCCCAGACTCGTTCATCACCGGTGTTGCCTGGATGGTATCCAGTTCCAATGCGCCTTTCTCGCGGCGTGCTTCGAGTAGACGTTTAGCAGCTTCGAGCTGAAGCTTGATTTGCGGCTCGAGCCCGGGAGTCTTTGCTATGCCTTCGGGAAGTGGTCCACCATTGTCCAACCATTTGCCACCTGAGTCGTAAGCCAGTTTTGCCTTGTTGCGAACATTCGCGGCGTAAACCTCCTGCGGAACCACTTCGCCATCCGGCGAGACATCAAACTCGATAACGATGGCAAGTCGATCCTCACCTTCGACCAGGGAGGTAATATCCGTTGAAAGCTTTTCCGGTAGCATCGGGAAAGTCTTAACTCCGGTATAGACGGAAGTGGTGTTCTTAAGGGCTTGTTGATCTATGGCCGAACCTTTAGAGACGTAAGAGTCAACGTCTGCGATGCCGATGCGGACTTTGATATGGTCGCCAGATCGTTCGGCGTATTCAACCTGGTCTAAGTCTCTGGAGTCCGAATTATCAATCGATGACCACAACATTTGTCGGAGGTCTCTTGGCTGGGTGGTCTGAAACGGATTGACCGAATCAAGTTTAGCCAGTTCTGCCTGGACAGAAGCCGGGAAATCGGGATCGAATCCCTCGTGAATCATCGTATTGCGCGCTATTTCCAGCAGGTTTAACGGGGATGAGTGATGGTCGT
>DASROI010000434.1:0-23875 GCA_035646955.1 Pyrinomonadaceae bacterium | reverse complement strand
GCTTTCCATGTCGGGGGTTCAGTGTGTTCACTGAATTCGAGCAAGCGTGTGGGTCGATCAGTGACTGGGTGAATGAGAGTGAAGTCTAAAAGTCGTGTTTTATTGCAAAGATGGGTGTTGGAGGCACGAGACTCACAACGGATAAAAGTGAAAATGAGTCGACACACTCGGGTGCGGAGCATTTTGGGGACTCCTGAATGGTCAGCGATTTGTTGGTCCGTGAATTACGCTGGCGTGGCAGGGAAAGCGTGAGCCGCGGACGGGGCAAAAACTCGTAAAGATCAAGGATCGCGGGCGACTAGGCGATTGAAACTATGGTGATGATACTAGGTTGCTCCCAAAGTCTTAACAAGGCAACGTTATGCCAATCTTGATGGCACCTTCCTGCCCTTTTTGGACCAATTTGTACCGGTGTTGAAGGCAAAAAGCGACTTAATAATTAAGGTGTTTGAGCTTATGCCTCATCCAAGTTTCCTTGGAGTGGTCCAACACTGACGGCTTCCCCGTTAAGTGATGAAGCTGATATTGTCGGGGCCATGAGATGGGAATTCGTGATTGCAGTTGCTGTTCTGATCGGACTAGCTCTCTTTCTCTTAAATGAGGTTCGGCGCCCAAATGGACCGATGCGGGGACAAAGACCGCGATGGAAAAAGAGAGTTCGTATCGCACTCGCGTCGTTGCCATTTGTTGTTGCCTCACTCGTTTTCTGGGGATTTTTTATTGAGCCCAACCGGCTCGTAGTTCACCAACACGCAATTGCAATCGCTAACTGGCCCAAAGAGCTAAACGGCCTGCGCATCGCAGTACTGTCGGATCTCCACGTGGGAGGTGCGTTCATTGATGATCGTAAGTTGAGATTAATTGTCGAGCGCACCAATGAGCTGCACCCGGAACTGATTGTCATCCTGGGAGATTACATGTCTGGCGAAGGACGCAGCAGTCACCGGGTCAAGCCTGAAGTGTTTGGTCCTTCTCTCCAGGGTTTTCAGGCGCCATTGGGGATTTATTCTGTGCTCGGAAATCACGACTGGTGGTACAACGGCGAGAAAGTGCGGCATGGATTGGAAGCAAATGGTATCAAGGTGTTGGACAATGAAGTCGCCAAAGTCGAAAAAAATGGTCGCGCTTTCTGGTTGGTTGGGCTGGCGGATCTATGGACCAGGCCACAGCGTATTGGTCAAACCGTAGACAAGATAGCGCCGCCGGGTGAACCGATGATTGCCCTCACTCATAATCCAGACATCTTTCCGAACTTGCCCGAGCGAGTACCCTTGTTGCTGGCCGGCCACACTCACGGCGGTCAGGTCCAATTTCCGTTCATCGGTAGCGTCGTGGCACCATCACGCTTCGGCAATCGCTTTGTTGAAGGTCACGTCTATGAAAATGGACATCATCTTTTTGTGACCACTGGGATTGGAACCAGTATTGTTCCCGTCAGGTTTGCAGTGCCACCCGAGATCGTTTTATTAACGATCACGACGCAATGATCAGATACCAGCTACGAAATTGGTGATTCTCATTCCTGGCATTGTCAGCAGAGGACAAAGCGCCATTATTTGGGACATGCGTCGCGCAGAGCATTGAAGGTGATGACGTTGAGACTCGCTGATAACTGGCCGGGCTGGGATTTGATGTACCTCGTCAGAATCTCGGCCGTATCTGTGTCGGCGAGATTTGCGGTGCACTTTTTCAACCAGTCTACCCGCTCTTGGGGAGCCCCAAGTAAAGGCGCGACCAACATTCCATTTATCGCACCCGTAGCATAAGCGCGTCTTTCAGTCTCCGTCATATCGAGATACTCACTGCCCGTAAAAAACCCGCGACTGATACTCACTTGCTGCTGCGAACCAAAACAGTTGATACACAAGAGAATGACAATCACGCTAATCACGCGGATCATCCCACACCTCCTTATTGCTACTCGATTCTTAAGGCTTCGTGATGGTTAAGCCACTAACAATTGCCTCCGTATTGTGGGCGAAGCGGATGCCATAGATTCCATCTGTCGATTTCAATTTTCCAGCAGTAACCAAAGTTGCCTTATCGTAGCTGGCCACGACCTTGTTGTTGATCGAACACTCAACCTTGTCGCCCTTGACTGACAGAGCAATCTCCTGCGTAACCGGTTCTCCTGGACCAGCTGCTTTATTAACGGCTGGGTCTGGAGCACCACGTCCACCATTCATTTGAAATGGGGCGGGACCGAAACCGCGCACTATGAAATTGCCGTTGCCATACGCCGCACAATACAGGTAGCTCTGCTGAGCAGTACCCAGATCGTTACCGGCAATCATCAACCCGTAAGGGTGTGGATGATTGTTGAGGTTCATGTATTTCGGTTCCTTGAACGTTGCTTTGACTGTGTAATCGCCGGTGGCCTTGTTGGCAGGGTTCCAATAAGTAACTGCTGGTCCAGTGACAACATGCAGGCCGTCGCCCTGTTTTTCCAACTTGGCGTTCTCCAGTTTTGCGCCTGCTGCTTCTTCCTTCGTATCAATTTTTCCCACCCAGCCCGGCACCGAGATTCCGCCTCCCGCAACCGTTCGGGACGCTTCCATTTGGCCGCCCTGTGAATAGTTAACAGCGGGAATAGTAAAGACGCAGACGAGTCCGAGTATCAACGGTAACGCGAGTCGCATTTGTTGGATCCTCCTGATTTAGTTTGGTTGAGTGGATGATAACTCGCAACACAGTTCAAGCGCCAACAGCAGTTCACGACGCTGCTTCTGACGCCGGCTCTTCTAAAACCCGCAGTTGGGAAGATATCGGACCTAGACTTAATGAGCTCAATTCACCAGAATCCCGCAGTCAGGAAGGGTGGCAGAGCGGCCGACGTCGAAACTCTCCCACTCGAACCCAGCGACGCCCCCGCTCAACTCGGAGTCAGACCAAATTGCAGTATTCTCCAGTCTGTTTGAAATGAATTTGAATGTAGGTAAAGTCTGCGGGGGCGTCGCTGGGTTCGAGTGGAAAGAGTCTCTACGTCGGCCGCTCTGCCACCCTTCCTGACTGCGGGATTCTAGGGAGTTGATTCTTACCGACAGGGCTACCTAACAACATTGACCAGCGTTCCAATCCCGCCAATCGTGATCTCAATACGATCTCCCGGCTGCAGCGTAAAGTCATCAGGCGGAACTATTCCTGTACCCGTCAACAGAAAACAACCCGCAGGAAATGAATTGTCCCGGAAAAGAAACTCAACCAGCTCACGAGGTGTACGCTTCAACTGGGCCAACGTGGTAGCGCCTCGAAACGTCTCGACCTCTTTTCGCAGAATCAACATTTGAATTTCGGTTGAGTCGTCAAGAGGTTCACTACTAAGCAAAATTGATGGTCCAAGAGCGCAACTGCGGTCATACACCTTCGCCTGCGGCAAGTAGAGAGGATTCTCACCTTCAATGTCGCGCGAACTCATGTCGTTGCCGATCGTATAACCAATTATTCCGCCCTCACTGTTAATCGCCAGCGTAAGTTCAGGCTCGGGAACATTCCACTTCGAGTCTTTACGAATACGGACGTGCTGTCCAGGTCCCGCAACCCGATGCGCCGAAGATTTGAAAAAGAGTTCTGGACGTTCAGCATTGTAGACCCGGTCGTAAAAGTTGCCGCCGCCAGCCTGCTGCGACTCTTCCATCCTTGCCGTTCTACTTCGATAATAAGTAACGCCCGCGGCCCAAACTTCCTGGGCACCAATCGGAGCCAGAACATTCGCAAGTTGCGTCTCATTCTCAGGTGCGACTTGCGTGTTCAAATACGCCGGCAGATCACGATGATTAATCAGACCATCCCATTCACTGGAGAGACGATAGTAACGTTCATTGCTTTCGACGATAGGGCCCTGGCTGGTGCGATAAAGTTTCATGTGAGCATCCTAATCCTCAAAATAGATTTAACGTTGTAACTCAATTACGTGAGCCAGTGCAGTCTGGCCGAGCGTGTCAAGGTTATACCCACCTTCCAAACATGACACCAATCTACCCTTGCACGCGTCGTTGGCCCATTGCTTGACTGCGCGTGTCATTGCGACAAAATCTTTATCGGTTAACAACAGTTGGCCCAGCGGATCGTCAACGTGAGAATCAAAGCCCGCTGAGATAAGTATCAGATCTGGCACGAAGCGCGAATTGATATCTTCGAGCGCCGCCTCGAAACTCCGCCGCTGTTCAACTGCTGGTGTTTCTGCCCGCAACGGTAAATTAGCCGTGTAGCCCAAACCGCGACCGACCCCCTTCTCGCCCCGGGTACCAGTGCCGGGATACCACGGATACTGATGCATTGAGAAGAAAAAGACACTGGGATCGTCGTAGAAGATTCCCTGCGTACCGTTTCCGTGGTGAACGTCCCAATCAATAATCGCCACCCTGTCGATCTCCGCGTAATGATTCTGGGCATAGCGAGCCGCCACGGCGACGTTGTTGAACAGGCAAAATCCCATCGAACGCTCTGCCGTCGCATGGTGCCCGGGCGGTCGAACTGGAACGAAGGCATTATTGACGTTGCCTTTCATGACCAGGTCGATAGCCTGGCAGGGAGCGCCGGCAGCATGGATTGCCGCATCCAGCGATTTCATCGAAACGACGGTGTCGGCGTCGAGATACCCGGTTCCCTCACTCACGGCCCTTTCGACGGTCTTATACAACTGAGGCGAATGAGCTGCTTGAATGTCACCCCGCGCAGCGCTGATGGCCTCCACCTCAACGAGATCGAGTTCTGGCGAACTTCTGAGCGCATCCATGACGACTGTGTAACGTGAAGCCGTTTCAGGATGCCCTGGGCCCGTGTCGTGCTCGCGGAAGATGGGATGGTGAACAATTGCAGTGGTCATGGGTGAATCCTAAATGCTGAAGCTTATTTAGTGAAGCGGCGGGATCACCAGGAGCGCCACGATCAACCGAGTGTCTTAAAATGAAACTAATCCCAATCGTCAACAGCTCTAGAATCCGTATCACATCAAGACAGTGTTTACATAATTTTCAATCAAAGAAAGTTTGGTTTTGGCCGATTTGGCCCGTTTATCGGGCCAAAAACTGAAGTTCCGCCTAGCGGAACGACCTTTGCCAAAGCTCAGGCTGTGAGTTATTCCGACGCCGACAAACACATTAGATTCGGGAGGCTAACGAAATGACGCGAGTACTGGTTTTCCTGGTTGTGTTGGGTTTATTGGTGGTAACCGGGACACTAATTTCAGCAGACGCTCAAAGTCGTAACGATCAAAAGATTGGCCTTGAAAAACCACACACTGTTGAGTTGAACACTACGACTTTGGAATAGGGATTCAGGTTTTCGCAAACTCCCGAAATCCATTATCAGAAAATTCGGCTTTCCACGAATAACAGAAACGAACTTTTCAACTAAGAACGGAGAGAAAATAATGGCATACGACGAACAAGAGGCAAAAAGTAGCCGTGTAGTGGTAGAAACACCGAACGCAAGGCGCGAAGTTGTCCATTCACAATCTGTGCGCACACCAGACGGCAGCGGGATTTCGGCAGGTATGGTTGGAGTACTAGTCGTCGTAGCGATTGCGCTGATTACGATGTTGGTGCTGTTTTATATGAATAGTCAGCAACAACCGACGGATCAGACCGTGGCCGCACAGCAACAGCAGCCACCGCCGCCAACTGTCATCCAACAACCTGCGCAGCAACCTCCAGTAATCATTCAACAACCAGCTCCGGCTACCCAGCCAGCGCCTATTGTTGTGACCCCGCCAGCTGGTGGCGTAGCTGAAAGTGCACCGAATATCGATTCAACCGTTCAAGCCGCTATAGATAAAGCCTTAACGGATGATCCGACGTTTACGAGTCTTGGAATCACGGCAACTGTATTAGATGGCAAAGTAACTTTACTGGGAACTGTGAAGACCGAGGATCTGAAGAATCAGGCTGAACGTATGGTCCGGAAGATCAAAGGCGTTAAGTCAATCGATAATCAAATTCTGGTTGTAGCTGAATAACTCACCCTGGCAAGTAAAACAAAGCCGCGTTTCAATAGGAGACGCGGCTTTTCCGTTTTCAATAACTCTCAGTGTGTTCGCGAAGCCACTCGTTAACTTCCTCGTCGGTCGGTTCGCGACCTAATTGTTCACGGAGCTTCTCTTTCAGAAATTCGGCTTCCTCTTTGACAGTCTCGGCAAGTTCCGACTCATCATTGGCCATTATTTTAACCTCTCCCGTATTCATCGAGGTCTCGATTATCACGGTTCCTGTCTCGCAATCAATCTCAATTCGGCGATGGTCCGAATCCTGAAAGAAACCTACCTCCACAATCGGAACTGCGATTCCTGATCTTTCAACAAATTGTAAGTTAACGGCTGTGGCGCCTGCCAGGATTTGATCTACTTCCATTTGTATCGCCTTCTTTGACTCTGCGTCGACTGGCATTTCGGAAATAGCGACTGGATGAGGTAACAAGCCCATCTGTCCATCGAGGAAGATGTTCCAAATAAAGCCGATGTCGAGCAGCAGAAAGGCTGTCTCGTCAAGAACAAGATGGCCCAGAATTGTCGCACCTATCACATGCGCGATAACTCCATCTTGATGCGTGTTGGTTTCAAGCTGCGTCCAATGCATTTTTATCAAACTCAGGAATCGTAGTTCATCAAACTCTTCGATCTCATCGCGGCCACACAGGCACAAACAATCGCTCCGAACCCGCCGACGATAACCGATACCGGAGCGCCAACGACATAAGCTAGCGAACCTGCCTCAAGCTCGCCGAGTTGTGGCCCGCCCATGAAGAACATCATATTGATGGATGTCATCCGGCCTCGCAAATAATTCGGCGTCACGAGTTGCCGAATTGTTTGTCTTAGCACAGTGCTAACGGCGTCCGAGGCACCAATCAAAGCCAGCATTAGCAGCGAGAACCAGTAAACTCTCGAAGCGCCAAAGGCGGCCGTAGCGAGACCAAAGACAGCTACAGAAATTACGACGGTTCGTCCTTGTTTTCGAAACGTTCCCAATCGCGCCATTACTAATGCAGTCAGGACCGAGCCAACAGCCGGAGCTGCTGCTAAAAAGCCATATCCGCGCGCAGCGACATGCAGTCGTTCCTGGGCAAATACCGGTAAGAGCAAAGTTGCGGAACCAAAGAAAGTCGCGGCAAAGTCCAGTGTCATGGTTTGAACGATGATTGGCGTTCGCCAGACAAATTTCAAACCTTCCTTCAACGCATCGAGGCTGAGTGCGCTCGGTGTGCTTCCATCGATCTCCGGACGTCCACTCACTCTCATCATGAGTAAAGCCGCGATAACCGCTAAGAATGAGACTCCATTGAACGCGTAGATGATAGCTGGTCCACTCTCGGCCAGGAGAAATCCGGCGATTGCTGGGCCGCAAATAGTGGCCACATTGAAGACTATTATTCCTAAGCTCACGGCGTTGGGAAAATCTTCCGGTGGCACCAGCGTCGGCATCAGAGATTGCCGCGCCGGTATATCGAAGGCGGTCGCCGCGGAAGCAAAGCAGCTCAGCAGGTAGATGGGCCAAACGGACTCGATGCCAACAATGGTGAAAGCGGTCAGCAAAGCTGCGCTTACCAGCATTGTCAGTTGGGTAATAATCATTAATCGTTTCCGATCGACCGCGTCAGCAAGGACGCCTCCAATCAACGAACAGATAATTATTGGCAACCCACGAAACAGTCCCACCAGACCAAGAGCAAATGCAGATTTTGTCAGGACGTAGACATGCCAGTTGATAGCAACTGACTGCATTTGTGATCCGGTGACGGAAACAATCTGTCCGAGCCAGAGCAGGCGAAAGTCTCGATGTCGCAGAGCAGCAAACGCCGAACGTTTGTTGACTACCGAAGGAGTGGGTTTGTAGGGTACAGGTTCAGGCGGGGCCATCGCTACTAACTTACAAGTTCAAGCGCGACAAGACAAAGGAGGGGAAAGGGGTCAGGGCCCAGGGGTCAGGGATACAAGTAGTAAGTGATTTGAGTGGGTGGGTCACGGGTTGTGGTAGTTGGCAAAGGTCAGTACTGGTTCGCGGTAGCGTCGGGTGAGTCTCGAGATACGCAAGCTTGCAGGTATTTGGAGACTCACCCGACGCTACCGCGAATCGGTACTGACCTTTACTGACGCCATGATCTGAAGAGCTGCCGAACTAAGTGAGGGGCGCTTCTACGTATTGGTCGCCGTACGCCTCATTCAGTTTGCGGAAGTGATAACCCATCGCGGCGTGACGCAAGAGTTCGGTCATCCGATCGCGATGCTCTCGAAGGGCGCATAGAAAGAAGCGCCAGAACTCTCTTCTTTCCTTATCGATCACGCCCAGGCGGATTGCGAGTCGCAGAAACGTTGTAACTGCCTTGAGCCCCTTGTACTGGTTCACCTCACGCGAATCCTGCGGTGTTCGTATTAGTGAATCCAGCGCTCTTTGATAGTACTCACTGGGTTTGTAGATGGTCCTCATAATTCGCTGATAACCAGCTATGAGTCGATCGACGTCCATCTTCGGCACAAAATTAACCGTAGAGATAGTGTTATTTCCCGTAGCATCTTCGCCGAGTAAGCGACCTTCGCGTTCAAGTCGTTTCCAGAGCTGCGTATCGGGAAGAGCATTAAGCATCCCCACCATGGCCATCGGGATCGCACTCTCGCGAATGAAGTTAATCTGCCGTTCAAAAATATCGTCGGGATCGTTATCAAATCCGACAATGAAACCGGCCATGACTTCCATTCCGTGTGCCTGGATGTTTCTGACAGAGTCGAGCAGGTTACCGCGGTTCTGAGACTTCTGCGCTTCCTTCAAACTCTCTTCAACAGGAGTTTCAATTCCGAGAAAAACCCGCCGAAATCCAGCTTCCTTCATCCCAACCAGTAAATCGTCGTCATCTGCGAGATTTACGCTTGCCTCAGTGAGTAATGAGAATGGATAACCATGTTTCTTTTGCCACGCCGCGAGATCAGGCAGCAGAGTCCGGACATTCTTCTTGTTACCTATGAAGTTATCGTCAACGATAAACAGTTGCCCGCGCCATCCGAGTGCATTGAGAGCGTCAAACTCAGCAATCATCTGCGAGTTACTCTTAGTTCGTGGAATGCGGCCGTAGATTTCGATAATGTCGCAGAACTCGCAAGAGAACGGACACCCGCGTGAATACTGTACGGACATGCAACTGTACTTCCGCATGTCGATCAGACCAAAGTCGGGAGCAGGCGCAATCGACATTGGAGGTCTTTCCGCCGCCTTGTAAATCCGTTTCGCACTACCCTGTTCAAGGTCTTTGAAGAACTGGGGCAAAGTAGTTTCCGCTTCCCCCTGAAAAATATGATCGGCAAATGGAAGCGGCTCGATAGTGCTGGTGACATACGGTCCACCCAGCACGACTTGTTTGCCTCGTTGCTTGCAAAGCGCAACCACTTGGTGAAGCGATTCCTTTTGGGCCAGCATCCCGGTGATAAAAACCATGTCAGCCCATTCAATTTGCGATGGCTTCAAACGTTCGACGTTCAGGTCGACAAGTCTGCGTTCTACCGCACGCGGTATAAGCCCGGACACCGTTAGAAGACCGAGTGGAGGAAACACACTTCGCTTTCCTTCGAAAGGCAAGGCATGGCGGAAACTCCAATAAGTATCAGGAAACTCCGGGTTGACCAGCAAAATCTTCATGATGTCTCCTCGCGCTCTTTTCACCTGGCCGGACGCTACTCGGCAAACTTATACATATAAGCACAGATGTGGTGAATCTTATATTAGCTAGTTCACTTCAGGGTAATAGTTGTGTAAGACTGCCCCTAAGTTTTGTTGATCATTACGGAAATGTTGCCGCCACAATCCTGCAGCAATTCGCTCGAAAGCCACCCCATCTTGAAACGCAGGCATCCTCGAAGGCTTTTCCTCATCCTGCCGTTGACGGATAGTCGCTGCAAGGCAGGTTTTCCATGAGCGGCGATTATAGTTAGTGCAACCGGTTAACTGATTTGGTGGAATAACATACTACGCCATCCCCTAAACCAGAAAGGGATACCGGATCTAGTTCTTGATTAACTCGCAGAAGTTGCGGTGGCGATTGGCCCGCTTTCACCTGTTTAGTTAAGGGTATGTTGTGCTATAACGAGCTCCCAACAGGTTAGTCTCCCGAAGTCTCAAAAACAGGAATCAAGGTTCGCGTTAAGCGTTACCTGGACTATAGAAAGGTGTCTCGCATGCACAAGCATCTCCCTCGAGTACTTGCCAGTCTCCTAATCGTTATTTTTTCGATGTCGCCTGTTTGGGCCACGTGTGGTGGCGGGGGCGGTGGTGGTACTGGTGGAGTAGGTGGCGGTGGCGGAAATAATGGTCCAATAACTCCGGTCTACCACGTTCCCTGGAAGCTCTGGGACGGTAAGAGCCCTATCGCAACTGGTAATGGCTTAGTGCTTTACTGGTTTCCTGCGACGAACGATGAGCTTAAGAGATCGAGCTTGCTCTCTTCGCGCCTGTTGACCCTGTATTCTGCACAATGTATCGCGATGTCTGTTGTCGATTTCAGAACGGCTGAATTGAAACCTTTGATTGGAGACTCGAAACCGCCGGTTGCAGTGCTGGCGGATGCTAATGGCTCAGTCCTGAAGAAACTCGAAAACACCGGTGGCAAGTTAAAAGTCGATCAAGTTGAGAAGATCGTCGATGGTGAGATGAAGCAACGCGACACTGCTCTTGACCAGCAAATCAAAACCGGAAAAGAGAAAGCCAAAGCAGGTGACAACCCCGGCGCAATTGAAGCTTTTAAACCCGTCGCCGAGCAAAAGTGCCTGTTCCCAAAGAAGGCGAAGGATGCAACCAAGGAACTCAAAAAACTGGGTGTACAGGAAGTTGGCTCTATTCCAGAACTGACCCCTGTTTTTGATCGCGCCCAGAGCGCAGCGATTGAAAACGTGATGCGACAGGGCTTGCGAGCAGAGATTGCAGAACGTTACGTCGTGGCTGAAAAGTTCTATACGCGTGCTCACAACATGGACCCAGCCGATCCAACTCCATTGCGTTACTTGGGCGAACTATATCGGCATCACACAGGAGAATGGGAAAAGGCCAGGACGACGTTTGAGACCATTCTGAATATGCCCGCTGACGCGATCGCTCGTGCCGTAGCGCTTCATGGTTTGGGAAAGATGACTATTCATGAGGGCCAATTTAAAAAGGGTCTCTCGTTGATGGAACAATCAGTCGCTGAGTTTCCGCTGGCACTTGCGTATCGAAATCTCGCGGTCTACTGGAATTCTGAAGGCGACCTTGAGCAGGGTAACGCCTACACTCAAAAAGCCCTGGCACTCGATCCTAAAGATCCGTACAACCTGGTGTTTGCGGCAGTGTTTATGGCTGCATCAGGTCACGGTGACGAAGCACTGAAAATCGCCCGAGCCAACCGTCAGTTGCTGCCGGCTTCCTACAACCTGGCCGCTATCTATGCGCAAACGGGCCACAAGAAAGAGGCGCTCGCTTTGCTGCAACGCCATTTCTTCCGTTATGAGCGCTATCAATCAGTTCGGTCGAAAGAGATGATGGAGGCGCGCGTCGACGCCGTATTCGATTCTATTCGCCAGGACTCGGCCTTTCTGGCACTTACCAGCGGCGCCGACGGCAGGCTTCAGATGCCTATGAAGGAGATGAAAGGTACGATGCAGAATCAGTAGAGCCCGGGCTTTAAGCCTCCGACCTGGAAATTCTTAAATATCAATATCGAATTTCAAATTGAAGTCAGATTTGATATTGATTACTTGAACGAAAGTAACGATATAACAGTACCGTACTCGCGAGCTCAGCGACCGGATGCCACACTCAAAAAGTAATCGTGAGAATAACGGCGGAAAATTGAGAGTCGGTTCCATTCGCTACGCTCTCGGTTATCGTGTTGGTGGGATCCTGCTCGAGGTTCTCCTCCTGCAAAGCTGTATAGGAATCTCAGCGCTGTTCATCAAACGCCGGTAGACCAAAATCAAAGCCCAAAAATGAGGATCCTACTGTTCGGTCTCACAGCTCTGCTCGTGCTCGTACCAAGGATGGCCTTTTCGCAAGAGTCTGCCTCCACGCACAACTCCCGGTATCCAGCTCAGTGGTGGACGCCAATTATTGATCCGGCTAAACCTGACTGGGAAATCCTTCCGCAGGAAGCTGGACCAGGCGAGGTTATACTCTCAAAAAGAAATGAGTTGGGACTGCTGTCGAACTTTGCAGCAACGCCATTCACATTTCGAGGTAAGCGGTACGCGAGCCTTGAAGGTTTCTGGCAAATGATGTTGTATCCCGAAGGACCAGATGATCCGCGGACCAACGGAGCAACGTTGCAGTACACCCGCGAGCAAGTGGCGAAGATGACCGCATTCGAAGCAAAGCGCGCGGGTACACTTGCTGAAGAAAATATGAAGCGGCTGGGCATCGACTGGGCCACCTTTGAAGGGGAGAAATTTCTCTATCGCTCACCGAAACCGGGAAAACACTACGAGCTGATCGTGGCAGCGACGCGGGAAAAGGTGAAACAAAACGAGTCTGTGAGGAAAGTGCTTTTGCAGACAGGAGATCTGATCTTAAAACCCGACCACCACGGTGAGCCGAACGCTCCTCCCGAATGGCGATACTACGAGATCCTGATGCAGATTCGCAGCGAACTTCAAAAGCAACTGTAGGCGGCGTCCCTTCCGTGGGCGCCCCATGTGATTCTTTGGTCCGCAGTAAATAGAGAAAGAGCACGTGCCAGCAACGCTCGACGTGATTCTTTGTTCGCTCGATAAATTGAAGGGGGCGCGCCGACGGAGGGACGCCTCGACAATTGGAGAACCATTTGACACCTAACTACGCTGCCGCTCGAACGACTTATGACTATCGAATATGGCAAGTAATCACAGCCTCAGCGGTCGGAACCATGATCGAATGGTACGACTTCTACATCTTTGGAAGTTTGGCCACCACGATTTCACCTCTCTTTTATCCCTCGGGAAACGACACGCTCGCATTAATTGCATACCTTTCCACTTTTGCAGTCGGGTTTGTCGTTAGGCCATTCGGAGCGCTCTTCTTTGGCAGAATCGGAGACCTGGTGGGGCGCAAATATGCCTTCCTGGTAACGCTTCTCATCATGGGTGGAGCAACTGCCGCGATTGGTTTTCTACCGACTTACAACACCATCGGTATTTTTGCGCCAATAGCGCTCTTACTTATTCGCGTCCTGCAGGGTTTGGCCCTGGGTGGTGAATATGGAGGAGCCGCCGTGTACGTAGCCGAACACGTACCAGACGATCGCCGCGGTTTCTACACCAGCTTCATTCAGATTACGGCGACACTGGGACTGTTTATTTCGTTGGTGGTGATCCTGTTGGTCCAAAATTCAATGAGTCCGGGCACGTTCTCATCATGGGGCTGGAGAGTTCCTTTTATTATCTCGATCGTGTTGGTTGGAGTGTCCCTTTATATCCGGATCCGAATGAAGGAGTCTCCTATATTCCAGCAGATCAAGAGCGCCGGCATGACTTCTGCTAAGCCGTTGAAGGAAGCGTTTACTCAATGGTCCAACTTGAAGCTGGTCCTTATTTCCCTGTTTGGCGCGACCGCAGGCCAGGGAGTTGTCTGGTATACAGGCCAGTTCTACGCCCTCTTCTATTTGCAAACTATTCTGAAGGTAAATGGAAGATCCGCCAACTACATAGTGGCAATTGCATTGCTGCTGGCCATGCCTCTTTTTGTTTTCTTTGGTTCACTTTCGGATCGCCTTGGCCGGAAACGAATCATGATGATCGGCTGTTTGCTCGCTGCAGTTTCGTATATTCCCATCTACCGATTGATGCAGCAGGTCGCTGGTTCGCAGGTGGTGACGGCCATCTCGCAAAAGAATCCCATTACCGGTGCGATTAGCCTGGTCCCTCAAACCATAGTGAATGGCACTATTCAGCCCGCCAGGGAGGTGTTGCCCTTCGAGAGTTTTGGCTCGCTGCTGTCTAACCACACCGCCTGGAAATTGATTTGCCTGGTCTTTATCCAGGTTGTGTTTGTAACGATGGTTTATGGACCGATTGCCGCTTACCTGGTTGAGGCTTTTCCAGCAAAGATCAGGTACACGGCCCTGTCTTTACCCTATCACATTGGCAACGGGGTCTTTGGCGGTCTACTACCCGTGATTGGACTCACCGTAATAGCGGAGACAGGAAATATCTACGCCGGACTTTACTATCCCATCATCGTGGCTCTGATAACGTTTGTGGTCGGTTCCCTGTTGCTAAAAGAAACCAGACACACCTTAATCTGGGACGAAGTTCAAAAAGAGTAGGAGAGTAGACCTTCGTACTTGTACCATGCAGGGTAGGTACAAGTACGAGGTAGATGTGAGCCTCATAATGCGGCCGTTCCGGCAAGCAGCACAAAGCCCACAATCACGAGGGCACTGAAGATTAAGCTGATTATTCGTCGCGTTAATGTCGATTTCATAATCTCACCTCCAAGTCCTTCTATAATTTACCAGCCACTCTCGTGCCGTACCGCGCATTTTCAATTGATCTGTTTATTGCATATTCGTGATCCTTGGAGTGCGCCGGCCTGGCGGCGCTTTGTTACATCGGAGACCTCTCGCGTCGAAACGTTTTAAAAGCGCCGCCGGGCCAACGCACTCCAAGGGTGTTGCAAACTATGACGGTTAAACCCTATTGTTGCGCACCGTGGATCAGGACTTCCTACGATTTGGACTTGCAGCCTTTGTCACCCTGCTAGTGGTGGTCGACCCTCCCGGGGTGGTCCCAATTTTTGTAGGCTTAACAAAAGAAGACACGCCTGCAGAACAGAAAAGGATCTTGTTACGCGCTGTATTGATAGCTTGCGGCGTAGCGTTCTTCTTTTTGCTGGCCGGACGTTCGGTACTGTCCTACCTGGGTGTCACCGTACATGCATTTTCCATCAGCGGCGGGATTCTCCTATTCGGGACTGCAATGCCGATGCTCTTTGGCCACCGAGGAGGATTACAAGCACCGGAGCCTACAGAGCAACAGTCAGTGGGTCACGACATCTCGGTGTTTCCGCTCGCGATGCCGTTACTGTCTGGACCAGGCACTATCGCGACGATTTTGTTGCTTACATCCCAGGCTACCGGCGACATGCGCAAGTTGATGGCGGTGGGTGTAGCAATCGCAGTTGTCTTCATTGTTTCCTTCGTCGCCCTGCTTTTGGGTTCGAGGTTGATCAAGCTACTTGGTGAAGGAGGGGTTCATATTGCGACGCGGGTGATGGGGATCGTGCTGGCGGCGCTTGCGGTTCAATATGTTTTGAACGGAGTTACCGGATACTTCACTCTACTGTCGGGAAGGTGAGATCCGGCCAATTGAGAATTCAATTGCTAATTCTCAATCATTCCTATCAAATTTCTGGGCTCCTCACTCGTTATCCCAACCTGAGCCATTCGTCGCGGTGCGAGCGGCACTGTACAGTTGAATCAATCTTCTCAACTTAATACACTGCATCCGTTCAATCTAGCCATTGTCATAACAGACTTAAAACCATCGAAAATGAACAGTGAAACAAACCTGAAGCCCGTTAAAAGAGCTTTGATAAGCGTGTCGAACAAAACCGGTGTAATCGACTTTGCCCATTCTCTGCAGTCTTTTGGAATCGAAATTATCAGCACCGGCGGAACTGCGAAAAGTCTCAGAGAAGCCGGGATAGAAGTCCGTGATGTATCAGAGGTAACCGGGTTCCCTGAAATGATGGATGGTCGCGTTAAGACCCTCCACCCACGCGTACATGGCGCACTTCTGGGTCAACGAGAAAACGCTTCACATGTCTCTGCCATGAAGGAACATGGAATAGAGCCTATTGACCTGGTAGCCATAAATCTTTATCCGTTCGAGGAAACGATATCGCGAGCCGGAGTGACGGAACCTGAAGCGATTGAGCAAATCGATATTGGTGGTCCATCAATGATTCGCTCAGCCGCAAAAAACTTCAACGACGTCGTAGTTGTTTCCAGTCCGCACTCTTATGAGCGAGTTCTGGAAGAGTTAAGAGCGAATAACGGCTCCACGACTCTCGGCCTACGTCGGGAACTGGCCGGCGAAGCATTCCAACGCACGGCAACCTACGATCAAACTATTGCCGGATTCTTTGCCTCTAAACCAGAGGAGATACTGCCCACAAATACTACGATTAACCTGAGCAAAGTCTCCGATCTTAGATACGGCGAAAATCCACATCAAATTGCTGCCCTCTATCGCACCAGCATTAACACAAACTCGGAAGAGTGTGTAAGTGGACTCGCAAGTGCGCAACTACTCTCCGGCAAAGAGATGTCTTTTAATAATTACGTCGATGCCGATGCGGCCTGGCAACTCGTTTGTGACTTTGATGATCCGGCCTGCGCCATCATCAAACACACAAATCCGGCAGGAGTTGGTATCGGCAAAAGTCTCGTGGAGAGTTACAAGAAAGCCCTGGCAACTGATCCAGTTTCCGCGTTTGGCGGCATCGTAGCTTTTAATCGCACGCTCGATGAGGAAGCGGCGATTGAAGCCTCCAAGATTTTTACGGAAGTGATTATCGCACCAGATTACGAGCCTGCTGCTTTAGAAACTCTGCAGAAAAAAAAGAATCTGCGGGTGCTCAAGATGCCTTCCGTCGAATCACCTGCCGGACTCGAGTACAGACAGATAAGTGGTGGCGTGCTGGTGCAGAGCCGTGACAATCACAAGCTCGACAGGTCGCAGCTCAAGGTTGTCACTGAACGACAACCGACTGAGGCTGAACTGAATGCATTGCTCTTCGCCTGGACCGTCTGCAAACACACTAAGTCGAACGCGATCGTGTACGCGATGGACGGGCAGACCGTCGGAGTCGGCGCGGGCCAAATGTCACGCATCGATTCGGTGAAAATTGGCGCCATGAGAGCTCAACTGCCGGTGGCAGGTTCAGTGCTCGCTTCTGACGCTTTCTTTCCTTTTAGAGACGGAGTCGATGAAGCTGCGAAAAGTGGGATCCGCGCCATCATTCAACCGGGAGGTTCCGTACGAGACGAGGAAGTAATCGCAGCGGCAAACGAGCATGGACTGGCAATGGTGTTTACTGGTATACGCCATTTCAGACACTGATTATGGAGTGCGCCGGCCCGGCGCTTTGTCACAACCGAGACTCCACTAATCGAAGGGTTTTAAAAGCGCCGCCGGGCCGGCGCACTCCAAAGTGAAACCGTTCTGATATTATTGGCGTAACGTTATTGTTTGGAAGGTCTACAGAAGAAAGTAATTGACTTATGGCTGACGAAAACTTAACAACAGACAACTCCTCAGCTTCAATCCGTTGCCGCTATTGTGGTCAGCGAAATCAAATCCGGCCTGAAGCCGGCGACGCTCGGTGCGGCCGGTGCCGGTTGCCCTTGTCTGATGCGCCACACAAAAAGTTTGCTCATCTGGATAAAAACGAGTACATCCACCCTGCTGACAAGCGCGCGCTTGCTGCTTTACGAGCGATACCTGGAATTGACTCGGCTTTGAAGAAGCTGCTCGCGGTCACCGGAGAGTCGGCGATTCGCGTCATCTTTACCGCCAGCGCGGTGAAAGTTACGCCGACGCAATGTCCGGATCTCTACGCCAAACTCCAAATTGCCTGCACCACGCTCGGCGTAGACATGCCCGAACTATTTGTACAGCAGAACCCCGTGGTGAATGCTTTTACCGGTGGCGTTGAGCGACCAATCATCGTTCTCTATTCGCAGTTGATCGAACGATTGAGTGATGAAGAAGTTCTGGCCGTGGTCTCTCACGAGGTGGGCCATATCCATTCGGAACACGTTCTTTACCTTACAGCGGCACGACTAATTGAATTCCTGGCGAAGAGTGCAGTGTTGGCATCACCACTCACTTTCATTGTCAAAGAAATCCTAACGATGAGTATGCGTGCTGCATTACTTTCATGGGCTCGTCGCGCAGAACTCTCCTGTGATCGAGCGGCGCTGCTCGTAACTCAGGATCCTCACGTAGTGGGTCGAACAATGATGAGACTCTGCGGCGGAACCTTTGCTTCTCGAGTCGATTACGATCAGTTCCTCGCACAAGCTCGCGATTTTCAGAAGAACTACGACGAGAAGGCGCTGGATCGTTTCTGGGCCGATGCTATCACCTCGGGCCTGAGCCATCCGTTTCCTGTATGGCGAGTCGCCGAGATTCTGCAGTGGGTCGAAAGCGGTGAGTACAAAGCTCTAATGAACGCCCCGGAATCAGCAGCTGCGTGAGTCACAACTCATCAATGAGGGTCTTTATAACCTCCGTTGTGTTGATGCTTTTTGCGAGTGGTCAGGCCTATTCCCAATCCCCGCTCCGCTTGCTTCCTAAGGGTGCGCTGATACTCGAGCAGAAAGCATTACCACTGGCCGATAAATCTCGGACACTGGTTTTGTGGATGTTGAGACCTACCCGGCACCCAAGCAACTATTCTGCGAGCGATCTTTACACTTGTCCGGACGAGACGAGAGGAAGCTATTATTCTGGTCCAACTCGAGTTTCTCTGATAGATCAGGCAAACAAGCGACTGATAAACACAATTAAGGTTACAACCGATTACGAAGATCCAGAGGACAGCTTTGATCTCCCGTTCGCCATTCGACGAGGCTACTACTATCGAGTCGAAGGCGTGAGCAAGAGGGAGGCAATACCCAACATCCTTTGGCTAAGAGACTACAACGGCGACAGCCAGGCCCTTGAGTTCGCGCTCTTCGATGCCGTTGCCTGCATGGGCCTGCAAACCACGTTAATTGGTTACAGCCAGGCGCAGGACAGGGTAATTCGTTACCCAATTCAGCTCGATGAGATCGAAGGTGAACAGCACGTTCGGCGTACCACATTCTGGGCCGATTATCTTATGACTAAACAACGCGAGAAATCGGGTAATTGGAAATACGAAATCGATTACAGCGGACGCGGAGGCAAACTCGACCGTTGGGAAGTCCACTACAACCTCGCGCGAGAAGAATTTGAAGGCCGAGTAGTGCGAATCGAGAACGACAACCCTTAACAACAAAGCGACGATAAGGAAACAAATGCTGGAAAATAAGACTGGGATTATCTTCGGTGTTGCGAATAAACGTTCTATTGCCTGGGCGACGGCTGTCGCGCTTCATGAAGCGGGCGCTCGACTGGCGTTTACTTACCAGGGTGACCGGCTGAAAGAGAACGTCGAGAGTTTGACGGCCGAGGCCATGAAGTCGTCGTTAATCTTACCGTGCGATGTGACTCGCCAGGACGAGGTAGACGAGACGTTTCGGAAGGTTGGCCAGGAATTCGGCAAACTCGACTTTCTTATTCACAGTATTGCGTTCGCTCCACGGGAAGCCTTGAGTGGTACTTATCTTGACACCAGCCGGGAAGCGTTTCTCACTGCGCTGGAGATCAGCGCCTATTCGCTTCCTCAGCTGGCGCGAGCCGCTGCGCCCTTGATGAAGGATGGCGGCAGCATCGTCTCTATGTCTTATTACGGCGCTGAAAAGGTCGTAGCCGGATATAACGTCATGGGTGTAGCCAAAGCGGCTCTCGAGGCCAGCACGCGCTACCTTGCGAACGATATGGGACCACAGAATATTCGAGTCAACACAATTAGCGCTGGTCCAATTCAGACCCTCTCAGCCCGCGGCGTATCAGACTTTACTACCATGCTAAAACATCACGCTGAGCGCGCTCCTTTGCGTCGCAATGTCGAGGCCCGGGAAGTGGGGAACACGGCAGTGTTTCTCTGCAGTGCGATGTCGTCCGGGATAACCGGAGAAGTTATCTACGTCGACTGCGGCTACAACATCATGGGTATCTAAGATACTGACTATCCACGGGTTTCTCAGATTACACCGAATATAAGACCGAACCGGTATTCCCTTCTTTACGTCTGTGAAATCTACGAATTCTGTTGATTGGATTGGAACAGGATGGACGATCAAAATCAAAACAGCCGGGCGCCGGGAGCCACCCAGGACGAACAGTTACTAGAGAGCCCCAGACCTGATGAGTTCACTCACACCGACACCTGGAGAGTGTTCAGGATCATGGGAGAGTTCGTGGAAGGTTTCGACGAGCTTGCATCGCTGACTCGCGGAATCTCCATTTTTGGCTCAGCTCGCTCCAAGCCCGACGATCCTGATTACCAGGCGGCTCAGGAGACCGCCGCACTTCTTGCCAAAGAAGGTTTCGCCGTCATCACCGGTGGTGGACCTGGAATTATGGAGGCTGCTAACCGTGGCGCCTTTGAAGCTGGTGGTTTATCGATTGGTTGCAATATCGAGCTGCCGTTCGAACAAAGACCAAACCCTTATCAAACACGCAGTCTTACATTCAAATACTTCTTCGTGCGTAAGATGATGTTCGTCAAATACAGTCTCGGCTTTGTTATCTTTCCGGGAGGCTTTGGCACCTTCGACGAACTGTTCGAAGCGCTAACTTTGATTCAAACTAAGAAGATTCGCGACTTCCCAGTCGTGCTGTTCGACACGCGCTACTGGCAGGGGCTCCTTGATTGGATAGGCGAGTTTGTCTTGCCAGGCGGCAAGATTGCCGAGCACGACCTCAAACTATTCCACCTGACAGATTCACCGGCTGAAGTAGTGGAGATCGTAAGGAATAGTCAGAACACTCTCAACCATATCGATAAAAAGATTTCCGATGACATTAGATTTCCGACTTGATCGAGTCAGGGTGCGCTACGTCGAAGTTCGGGGTTGAGTGTATCGGTCAGCCAATCCAGGTAGGACTTCGAACCTTCGACAATCGGCACTGCTACAATCTCTGGAGTTTCATAACTGTGAAGATTGCGAACCTCTTGTTCAAGTTCCGAGAATTTCACTCTGGAAGTTTTTGCAAGCAGGAGGACTTCTGACTGTCGCTCAATCTTCCCTTGCCAGCGGTAGACCGATTCAATTTCCGGCAGAATCTGCACACAGGCTGCAAGGTTTGCGCCGACCAGAAGATCTGCGAGACGGGCGGCCTCTTCTCCGTTCGCTGCTGTTATGAAAACGACGATCGGATCCAAATCACTTTGTACTTCATCCTTCTTCATCGTCTGGACCGCCGGTAAGTGGGGTCGTATCCCTACCAAAGAACGCGCTGTATAACTCTTGAGCTCGATCAAAGTCGCGTTCATCAACAAGGATCGCTGCGCCCTCAGACGTCGCCGACAGCAACGGTGAAAGGGCGTCAGAACCTCCTGCCTTGATCATCGAACGAATACCATTGTTCTGGAGGATCTCATTCACCATTTCTGCTTCGGCCGGTTGTCCGAGTTTATGTAACACGAGATATCGAGCTTCGCTATTGTCGTGCATTGCATTCTCGGACGTCAGTTTATCGACCAATGGGCTGTTGTCATCCGGACACCTCGCGATGCCTGGCTCGTACTCCGATTCACAAACGGGACAAAACATAGACTTTTTCTCCGGCCTGACTATTTAGGCCTCAACGACTAGACGTCAGTTGCGATGCTCTCTCAAATGGAATCTCTTCGAAGTTCGTCATCTGTTTGAAAGAGCGGAATCTTTCGTTAATTTCAGAATGCGTGAGGCGCCGGACCCGTTCGGTCCCAAACTCTTCGACATTAAAAGAGGCCATCACGGAGCCAAAAATCATTGCACGCCTCATCGTGGCCTCGTCCAAATTATCCTGGCTGGCAAGATAACCCATGAAGCCCCCGGCAAAGGTATCACCGGCACCAGTCGGATCGAATACCGATTCCAGGGGATACGCTGGAATCGCAAAATAACTGTTGGCCGTAAACAGCGCCGCACCGTACTCGCCACGCTTGACGATCAGCGCCCTCGGTCCCCAAGAGAGTATTTCGCGGGCAGCCTTAATCAAGTTCGGAATATTCGTCAACTGGCGCGCCTCTGCGTCGTTGATGATTACTACGTCAACGCCTCTGATCGTCAAGAGCAGCGAATCCCGCGTGTTTTCGATCCACAGATTCATGGTGTCGAGAGCAACCAACTCGGCATTAGGCATCTGTTCTCGAACTTCTCGTTGCAAGTCCGGTTGAATGTTTCCGAGGAAGAGCAAGCGCGAAGACCTGGATTCTTCTGACAGCTTCGGCTTGAAGTGGGCGAAAACATTTAGCTGGGTATCCAAAGTGTGCGCAATGTTGAGATCGTAATCGTAACGACCTTTCCAACGAAACGTTTTCCCGCCTGGAACTCGTTCCAGATCACCGGTACCAATGTTATGTTCGACAAAGACCTTCTGGTCCTCTTCCGTAAAATCGCCACCCACTACTCCAACGATGCTAACGTCTGCAAAAAAGCTGGCCGAGATCGAGAAGTGTGAAGCCGAACCACCAAGCATCTGCTCACATTTTCCAAATGGAGTTTCAACTGCGTCAAATGCGACAGAACCCACTACGAGGAGAGACATTTGTTTATCAACCTTGGAATCATAGGATTTAGTAAAGCATAAAATTAGGGCTTAGCCGAGACTGTAGTTTCAAGCGATCGTAATTCTTCCTGAGCTTCTTTAGCGAAAGGGCTATTCGGATAGTCTGTAACAAGTTTTGACAGATAGCCACGGCCCATCTCTCGAAACTGCTCGCGCGTTAAGGTGTGTTTCACGCCGCCATCGAAGGTGACGTACTGATCGGGCTTTTGCTTGCCCTTACCTTCAGCAAGCCAAAGGCTACTTTGGCCGGCCATCAACAAGACTTCTTCAATTTTTGTAAAGTTCGGGTTACCCGCGATTATCTCTTCGAGCCGTTTGAGCGCGGCAACATAGGCCTTCTTTAGCTTGAAATAGTTCCTGGCCACCTCGAAGTTATGCAACGAGTCTTTTTCAAGTTCAGGATCCCGTATGGTGGCCGGATCCGGACCCGATCGCACAGTTCCCTGAGCGCGAACCGTTGCGCCGGCATTACCAAAAACAAGAATGGCAACAAGACAAAGTAAGAATTTAGTCCACATATTTCACCTCACCCACTTAACTAGCTGAAGAATCGTACTTTTTGATGATAGCTTCGAGCTTTTTTGTTGTCGCTGTGGGCCAAAGAGCAGGAGCGGTAAAAATCGCGTTCTTTAGCGATGAACCGCATTTACAACCCCGCTCAGAATTCTTTAGTAGCTTGACCGACTCTCGCATGATTAATTGAGCATTCCGAACGTTTTTGTTCAGATACTCGATGACTGTCTCAACACTTACGGCGTCGTGTGAAGGGTGCCAACAATCATAGTCGGTGACTAACGCCAGTGTTGCATAGCAGATCTCTGCCTCTCTAGCGAGCTTCGCTTCCTGAAGATTGGTCATTCCAATGATATCCATGTTCCAGGAGCGATAGACATTCGATTCCGCGACGGTTGAAAAGGCAGGGCCCTCCATGCAGACGTAAGTGCCGCCGCGGTGAGTTTTCACCGAAACAGTTTTACATGACTGTTGCAGTATATCGCCGAGGCCGCTGCAGACAGGATGGGCGAACGAAACATGGGCCACGATGCCCTCGCCGAAAAAAGTGGACTCTTTGGCTCGAGCTCGCGTTCGGTCAAAGAACTGATCGGGAATGACCATGTCTAAAGGAGCGTACTGCTCTTGAAGAGACCCAACAGCTGAGGCTGACAGAATTCGCTCAACGCCGAGCAGTTTCATGGCGTAGATATTAGCTCGAAAGGGCACCTCGGTTGGGGTAAAGCGATGTCCACGGCCGTGTCGTGGGAGGAAGGCAACGCGTTCGCCCTCAAGGCTTCCCAAAATGAACGCATCAGAAGGATCGCCAAATGGAGTATCGATTTTGATTTCTTCAATGTCTGTTAGTTCAGACATTTGGTAGAGGCCGCTGCCTCCAATGATGCCGATTTTAACTGTTGGTAGGGACATTTTTGGTGTCAGTAGTCCGTTGTCAGTGGTCAGTTGGTCTTTGGTCTTTGGTCTTTGGTCTTTGGTCTTTGGTCTTTGGTCTTTGAAATTGTATTTAGT
>DASROI010000433.1:0-4308 GCA_035646955.1 Pyrinomonadaceae bacterium | reverse complement strand
ACCCAGCTCGCCTCGAGAGGCTGATCGTAAGCTATGCTCACATCCTTTACGCCTGGTAACGTCAAGACGTTTTGAATTAGCCGATTGAAGAAGTCATTGACTTTGGCCGGTTCGGAATATTTTGCCGGCAGTGTGACGCCTACCGAGAGAATATTGTCAGGCTTGAATCCCGGATCAACCTTCTGCAATAACCAAAAACTCTTGATAAGTAATCCTGCGCCGATCACGAGCATCACCGCCACACTGACCTGGAAAACAACCAACGCCTGGCGGAGGCGTGAGCGCGCAGCTCCCGGTCCAGAGGTGCGTCCGCTCTGTTCGAGTGCCCGGTTCAAATCTGGTTTCGACGCATGAAGGGCTGGCACCAGGCCGAACACGAGACACGTGATGACTGACAGAACAAAAGTAAATGCCAACACCCTATAATCGAGTCGAACTTGATCGAGCCGGGGCAAGTTCGGAATAACCGTCAGCATCAACTTCATTCCGAGCCATGCAAGACCAAGTCCGACCATGGTGCCCAGTGACGTTAGCAACAATCCTTCGATCAGGAATTGTCGAACGAGACGCCACCGTTCAGCTCCGAGCGCAGCTCTGATAGCAATTTCCTTTGTTCGCGCAGCGTGCTGGGCCAGCATCAAGCCGGCAATGTTTGCGCAGGCGATCAGAAGGACCAGGGCAACTGCGCCAAGTAATGTGAAAAGAGCGGGCCTCACATTTCCTACAATCTCTGACATGAATGGCGTGACAATGATCCCGGCTCCCTTATTTTCTGGTTTCTGCTCGAGCCGCGCGCCAATCGTACTCATCTCGGTTGCAGCTTGTTCGAGACTCACGCCAGGTTTTAGGTGGGCCACCACTCCCAGTACGTGAGCGTCGGCCCATTTTGGATTGAGCGTGATTGGTGTCCAGAATTGTTGTTCTTGTTCGGCGAATGAGATGTTTCCGCCGGTTGTGGGCCGCATCGGGTAAAGGCCCGGAGGCATTACGCCCACGACGCTGTACCGCTCGCCATTTAAGGTCACCGTTCTACTTGCGACATTAGGATCACTACCGTAGCGACTCTTCCACAAAGCGTTGCTAAGAATTACTACCTGCCCTTTTCCCGGTTCGTACTCTTCAGTCAAAAACACTCGCCCGACTACGGGATTAACCCCAATCACAGAGAAATATTCGCTGCTTATTCGAGCACCCTGTAGTTGAATCGGATCGCCGTCGCCGGTGAGGGTTAAAGAGCTGCCGCCAAAGGCTGCAATGTTATCGAAGACATTGTTCTGATTTTTCCACTCAAGAAAATTAGCGGAGCTCACGCGCCACCTGCCGTGGGTCGCGACGCTTTCCCACACTGAAACGACCCGATCAGGATCTTTGTAATTCAGTGGCCGCAACAGCACACCGTTGACCATGCTGAAGATGGCGGTGTTTGCTCCGATACCAAGTGCCAGAGTGATAATCGCTATTAAAGTCACCCCCGCATTCTTCAACAACATCCGTACGCCATAACGACAGTCCTGCAGGAGCGTGTGCATTTGCCTTCTCCTCTACTCGTATCGAAGCGCTACGACCGGATCGACCTTCACTGCGCGACGCGCGGGCACGAGACAGGCCAACACGGCGACGAAGCCAAGCAGTGTGGGCACCAGGAAATAAGTCAGCGGATCGGCTGGTCTTACGCCAAACAACAAGGAACTCATAAGTCGGGTAAGCGCAAATGACGCCGCTAACCCGATCCCGACACCAAGGATTGCCAGCGACATACCTTTCTTGAGTACGAGCCACACAATTCGCCGGGGACTTGCTCCGAGTGCCATCCGGACTCCGATCTCATTTCGATGTTGACTAACAAAGAAGGCGAGGATGCTGTAAATTCCAAGCGATGCGAGTATCAGTGCAAGGGCGGCGAAAGAAGAGATCAGAATCATTCCCAACCTTCGTTGCCCGGCTTCACGTCCCAACACTTCTTCCATAGTCGCGATATTCGAGATCGGCTGATCTGGATCAGCAACGTGGATCGCTCCCCTTACTGCGCCAAGAACACTTTTCGGATCACCGGTCGTGCGAATAACGAGATCCCTTGGTATGTAGCTTAAATTTTCGCTTGACTGTGGATAAGGGAAATACATTTCCGCTTTGACGGGCGCGTCAAGTCCCATCTGGCGAATGTCGGCGACTATGCCAACGATGGTGATCCATTTGGCGTCCGAGTCGGGGTCGCCCAGCTTGAATCTGCGCCCGAGCGCATTTTCACCCGCCCAATACTGGTGGGCCATCGTCTCGTTTATGATCGCAACGGGTATCGACTGTTCGTTGTCGTGCTCATCAAAGTACCTTCCGTCGCGTAATGCTACTTTCATGGTTTGAAGGTAATGAGGGCTTATCTGGCGGTGATTGGCGTCGTAGGTCATGTTCGCCTGGGGCGACTTGAGGCCTTCCGGATAAAAGCCACTAGTTCCTCCCTTCCAAAGAAGAGGAACCGTGGTTGTGTAACCGGCAGAGACAACACCGGGTGTATTTTCGACCCGCTGAAGCACGTCTCGATAAAACGGTAGGCGTTTTTCGAGTTTTTCGTATTTGGTCAGCGGCAATTCGGTTCTAAGAGTGAGCACTTGCTGAGGCTCAAGCACCGAATATTGATTGAACAACTGGTAGAGGGTTTGAATCAGCAGACCGGCTCCCACGAGTAATACAAGCGAGAGCGAAACCTCAAAAACGATCATCGCGCTTCGAAGTTTACTACTTGCGGCCGAGCCAGACCGTCCACCGCTTTGTTTGAGTGCATCGTTAAGCTCTACTCGAGCAGACTGTAATGCGGGAACCAGGCCAAATACGATGCCGGTGAGAATCGAAACAATTAAACCAAAGAGTAGAACTGAACCATCAAGTTGCAAGTTGGTTGACAACGCCAATCCCTCAGGAATCAGCTGGCGGAAAAACCCAAAGCTACCGAACGCCAGGGCCAATCCGAGCACGCCTCCGAAGATTGACAGTAGAAGACTCTCCGTCAGCAGCTGTCGTACGATCCTAAAACGACTGGCGCCTAACGCAGTCCTGACTGCAATTTCGCGACGTCGGCCTGCAGCGCGCGCTAAGAGAAGACTGGCGATATTCGCGCACGCTATCAATAAGACAAAAGCAACAGCTACCAACAGCACAACAAGTGATTTCTTTGAGTCGCCAGCTAACTGATCGTGCAGCGGAATCACCACCACGCCGAGCTTGCCATCAATCGTCTCCGCCGGATGATCCTGTGCGATTCGCCGCATGACGGCGTTCATGTCGGCCTGCGCACTTGCCAGTGTGACTCCAGATTTCAAACGAGCAACGACTGTCAGATAGTGACTATTCCTGGCTGTTAGATCCTCCGGTGTAAAAGCCAGCGGGACCCACATGCGCACTTCGGGATCAATGAATTGAAATCCAGCAGGCATGATTCCAACGACAACGTATTTCTCACCATTGAGCTGGATTTCTTTATTGAGTAAGTTTCGATCGCCACCGAATCTCGACTGCCAAAGTGGATAACTAAGGATCGCCACATGGTCCGAACCGGTCCTGGTCTCATCGTCGGTAAAAGATCTCCCCAGCATCGGCTGGATACCCAGGAGCGAAAAGAAATTCGAGGTTATAGCTCGAGCAGCGACGCGCTCCGGCTCGCCATTCCCTGTCAAATTAAAACTGGTCTCAACGTGGGCCGCCATGTCCTGGAACGACTGCGATTGATTCTTCCAATCGACGTAATTCGCCGGGGCTGGTGTGTTTTGTGGGAAGCCAATCATTGCCGCATCTTCCCAAACCATCACCAACTGTTCCGGGTTCTTAAATTGAAGTGACTTGAGCAAGACCGCATTCACTACGCTGAAAATTGCGGCATTCGCTCCAATCCCGAGAGCTAGTGTCAACACGGCTACGACTGTAAACCCGGGCCTCTTGAGCAACCCTCTTAATCCGTATCGGATGTCCTGAATTAACTGGTTCATTGTCTTAACATTCTTTCGTAGGCCATCGAACTTCAGTCGAATGGTGCTTCAGCTTCCACTAACGCTTGAAAAGCTCACAAGACACGGAGCTTTGATCTTTTGGCCGACGTAATAGCCGATCCGCGAAATGACTCGAACTGACACGAACTGCAGGAGCCTTCAAAATCATGCGCAGTCCATACCGAATATCGTTAATCGGTAAATTCATTGCTAACCTTCGCTTTCTCTCGGTAAACGCGCCTATTCGTACCTGAGCGCCACCATTGGATCGACTTTGGTCGCGCGGCGCGCAGGTAAGTAACAAGCCAAGAGAGCCACTACCATCAGTAAC
>DASROI010000432.1:0-2897 GCA_035646955.1 Pyrinomonadaceae bacterium | reverse complement strand
TCATATAGGAGATATAGGCCTCAGCCGCATCTTGCCCTAATCCAAATCCTGCCAGCCCGAAAGTTACTGATTGTTCGATTGGTTCCGGGAAACGAAAAGAATACTTGTAGAGTAAACCCGTCCAATTTTTTTGAATGTTGGTTTTGTCCCAAAGTGTGCCAAAATGTTGACTCTGTAGTCATGGCAACAATCAAACTGAAGCGGATCGGATATCGGGCTGCTGCGCTGCTCATCAACATCGCACTTTCGACAGGGCTGCGAGCGCAGCAACTCCCGCGCGAGGAATGGGGTGCGGTGCCGGTTAGCGTGTCGCACAGCGGTACGAATTGGGTGATCGCCGGGAAAACCAATCGAGTAACCCTCAACGAAACCAGCCTTGCCTTAACGATTCAAAGCGGGCCGGTTCACTGGAAGATGATGCCGTCCCAACCTGGCGACATGCTCGTTAGATCCAAAGATACACCTCTCTCGCTCCGACTCGCAGATGCAAAGACGATCTTGATTGTTCCATACGACGCTGCGTTCAAAACGGGCGTGAAGATTTCCCTTTCCGGATGGCAACACGACGGACCTCAGTTGGACCTCGAGTTGTTCCTAACCATCTGTCTCGAAGGTAGGAACGAAGAAGTTGTGTTCGATCTCGTAGCGAACGAGCGAGACACAACGTTGCGGCAATTGGACTGGCCCGGCGCTCTGGACGCGCATGACGTCGACTACACGTTGCTGAGCAATGGTCGAGGCACGCTGCTGCCACGAAACTGGCCCAAGCAATACTACCCGATTCGCAGCCTCACTCCCGATGGAAAGATTGCACCCACCGATCACAGTTTGTTGCAGAGTCATGTCATTGAGTCGTGGTCTATGTCGTGGTGGGGATTTCAAAAAGGAACCTCGGGCTTGATGGTGATCGTCGAAACCCCCGACGATGCCGCTTATCAATTCAGTCATCCGCCTGGTGGGCCGACCGTGATTGGTCCAAGATGGCGTTCGCAATTGGGCCACTTCAACTATCTGCGGTCCGCGCGCCTGATTCCAATCACGGGCGGCAATTACGTTGACATGGCGAAGCGGTATCGACGCTACGCACTGGATACCGGACTGTTCGTTTCCCTTAAAGAAAAGATCGCCCGCACTCCTCTCCTCGGCGATTTGGTTGGCGTGCCGCACATGCGTGCGAGCATTCTGCGTAACCTGAAGCCTGAGAGCGATCGCTACGACACAAAGGATCCCTCGAAGAACTATAGCCTTACTACATTCGAGGAACGAGCCAGGCAGCTTCGCGAGCTCAAAGCTAAAGGACTCGAACGTGTGCTGGTATTCGTTTCCGGCTGGCCACATCTGGGGTACGACCGTCAACATCCAGACTCGTTACCACCTCCTGAACAGGCTGGCGGGTGGGATGGGATGAAGCGACTCGTCGATACGTGTAGAGAGATTGGCTACCCGGTAATCTTTCACGATCAATATCGCGACTACTACCTGGACGCACCTTCTTACAACGATCAGTTTGCGGTTCAGGAGAAGGATTCTTCCCTGCCCGCCCAACAGTTTCCCGGCTCACGCTTTGGAGATTCAAAGCAGGGCAATATTCCCATGATGCGTCATTGGGACGGCGGTCGACAGGCTTATCTGAACCCGCGCTTTCAAGTCGGCCACCTGCGCAAAAATTATCAATTGCTGTTTGATCGTGGGATCAGGACGGATGGCATTTACATCGATGTGATCGGCTACGTTCCGCCCGATCAGGACTTCAATCCGGAACATCCAACCACTCACACTGACGCGATGCGCGGGCAGATCGCAATGCTCAATTGGTCACGCCAGAATCTTGGGATAACAGCTACCGAATCGGGCGCGGACTGGACCATTCCCTATGTCGACATCATCAACTCGTCGGGTGGAGGAAGCAAAGCGATCCTTGTGCCCCTCTACAATCTCGTTTATCACGATGCAGTGATTGTTACCTTCAGCGCACGCGACGAGAAGACCCTACTGCAAGGTCTGCTATTCGGAGGCGTACCGGAAATGCCGATCGATCAAGCGGCGGTTTCTGAGAAGACAAGGGCGTTGATGCGCCAGATGTGTGTGTTGCACAAACGTGTTGGGATGCTGGAGATGACCCGGCACGAGTTTCTCGGCAACAACTATCGCAAAGAGCGCACCACATTTGCCGACGGAACAACAGTCACGGTTGATTGGGATTCCAGCAGTTACAAAATCGAACCCGAATCGAGATGAAGCGACAAAAGATCACAAAACCCAGCAAAGTTTTAATGGGAACGTTCGTGCTTCTTATGACTTTTTGTGGCTGGCACAGTATGCCCTGTGTGGCGCAGTGGCGTTTGAATGTAGCGAAGCTTGAGCGCTCCCGTGTTCTCAAGGCTGCAAATGATTTTTTGAAAGAAGCACCGATAACGATCACTGCTTCCGTATCACCGCGTAGTGCCGGAGGTGTGCACGACTTTTTTTCTGAAGGTGACTACTGGTGGCCCGATCCACAGAATCCGAATGGTCCTTACATCCAACGCGATGGGATGTCGAACCCAAACAACTTCGTCGACCACAGGCGTTATCTGATACGGATGAGTATACAGGTGCCCGCGCTTGTGGCTGCATGGAAATTGACGAAAGACACACGCTACGCAAATCATGCGGTGAAACACTTGCGAGCCTGGTTCATCGATGAACAAACGCGGATGAATCCTAACCTGCAATATGCGCAGGCAATTCATGGCCGCTTCACAGGTCGCGGCATCGGCATCATTGACACGATTCACCTGGTGGAAGTGGCACGCGCAATCGAGGTTCTCAAAGACTCAAACGCGTTAACGGCTACTGACCGAGCGGCGCTCTTGAAATGGTTTGGCGACTATGTACAGTGGATGACGATAAGCAAG
>DASROI010000431.1:0-5651 GCA_035646955.1 Pyrinomonadaceae bacterium | reverse complement strand
CTGCCATCCAGTTGGAACGCCTCCAGCGGGTGCAAAGATATAGTAATAGCCATTCCGCTTGTAGAGCTTTGGACCTTCGATGGTTGGTTGAGTTGCGCGACCATCAAACACTGTTCGGCCCTCATCCAGTACCTTCGTACCATCAGCACTCATCTTGTTGATCGTCAAAATGCTCTTTATCCCTGAGCGGCTGTTGGCCCATGCATGTACGAGATAAGCATTTCCGTCAGTGTCCCAGAATGGACAAGGATCGATCCAGCCCTTGGCGCTCTTAATGAGCAAAGGCTCCGACCATGGACCAGCTGCCTCACGCGCCTTTGACATGTAGATGCCATAGTCAGGGTCGGGATAGAAAATAAAAAAATAGCCGTCGTGATATCTCAATGCCGGCGCCCACACTCCATTGCCGTGTTGAGGCTTTGCAAAGACAGCTCGTGGAATTTGCTGCTGAAAGACGTGACCGATGATCTTCCAATTTACAAGGTCCTTTGAATGAAGAATCGGAAGACCGGGAGCTGAATTAAAGCTCGAGGAAGTGAGGTAGAAATCGTCTTCGACTCGAATCACATCCGGATCAGAATAATCGGCATGAATGATCGGATTTTTGTAGGTGCCATTTCCATTATCAGGATTCCAAACACTCTGTTGAGCTGATATCTGATGAACAGAAATAACGAGCAGGAGTGTCAATACCTTGAACATGTTTTTTGAACTTGAAGATAGCGGAAGGCCAATTATCCTTACTTACCCTTGACTTGTTCTTCCTGCTCTTGAGCTTTCTGGGCCAACATCAAGTGATCGCGCATAGCATCACGAGCCGCATCGGCACTCCGGTCCCGAATGGCCCGGTAAATACGACGGTGCATCTCGGCCGACTCTTTTAAGTCGCGCGCACGCTTGACCGTCTTGCTTCGGACCTCGAACAAAATAGTGGCTACCATGTTCATTAACGCCGTTAAAATGCGGTTTCCAGAAGCCGCTGCCACTGTTTGATGGAAGCGCATGTCGTGGACCAGGAACTGTTCCGGCTCGTCGAGTGAAGCAAACATACCGGTCACCTCTTCCGACATCGATGCCATCTGATCCCCGGTCGCTCGTTCGGCAGCCAGTCCGGCTATTGCCATTTCGAGTGAACGTCTCGCTTCGAACATTTCTGCCGGAGTAAATCTCTGCAGAGAAGCCATCAGCCGTAACGGGCTACTATCTAGCGCCGGTGAGCCTTCTGCTTCCACCACGAAGGTTCCCGCGCCGCGACGAGGCTGAAGAACGCCAACAGCTGCAAGTGAACTGATCCCGGCGCGTAAAGTTGGCCGGCTAACCCCAAGCAACTTAGCGAGATCTCTTTCGGGAGGCAGCCTGTCGCCGGGCCGTAACTCACCCGTGTGGATCATCTCTCGTAGCTGCGCTACCACCTCTTCTGATGTAGTTCCACGCCGCTCTGCGTCGATCGTCTTGAACACAGCATTCGAATCAGTCATAGCTTACTCAATCGCCTTTTCAGAACTTTCCTCGAGTTTGCTGAATCAACCAAAGGGCAAGATCGTTAGCGGCTTTGTAGTTATCGTATTCAGGCGGCAATTTTCGCCCGTCAGTGTACTCGTTATAAAGCCAGGGATCACCGACCGCAAAAACAGTACCCTTGCCAAATTTGGCGACGGCCATAATGTTATCGCCGCCCTCAGTAAAAACCGCACGGGCCGGCGGCTTCACCTGGAGAGTGGAAATCTCCTTCAAGTAAAGACTTCGCGCGGTTTTGAAAATCGGATCCGTGGAAGCCACCGTAAGCCTACCCATCGCAAAATCATTACCGGGAACTTTGTTCCGACTGTCTTTATTGAATTGAATCCCAAACACAGCGGCCAACTGATTGAAGTGATCGAATTCCGCATTCCCGAGATCATTTCCCATCAACACGAGAACACCGCCCGCTCTGACCCATTCGCTTATCGCTTTCACGTCCTTTGGTTCAATGAAGTGAGGCGTTGGCGTCTCTTCTTTCGTATCGGGATCTACGATGATGTAGATGGCCGAATTTTTCAGATTCGCAATCTTTGGCGCGTCCATCAACATTTCTGTCTTGACGCCATAGTTCCTGAAAACATGTCCCCATAGCGAGAAGCCGCTGTTTGGCAATTCATCCCATTTGTAGTGCCACGAAACGTTCTGCCCATTCGCGTCTTTCTTTGTCTCGTTGTTGAAGTATGAATCAAGGGTGACGCGTTTACCGAGGCCAACCGAACGATTGGCCGCAATGTCCATTTCGTTGCTGGCCATGAGAAACGCCGCGATCCCTTTTGGATCGTTCGTCACAACCTTCTCGCTCAAGTAGTATTCATAGCTGCCATCACGATATGGATTACCGCCGAGTCCAGCGACACTCACAGTGCCCTCGAGACTGATTTCACCACTCGCCGAAGTCTTGATGTAACGATTGACCAGGCCCTTGTAACCACGATCGGCGGCATTGAAGGCACTGCGCGGCAGATAACCATTCCGATAACCCTTGGCCAGCGCATAAACCAACATGCTTGATCCGGAAGACTCGAGATAATTTCCTTTATCTTTTCCTTTGTCCACAACCTGATACCACAAGCCTGATTGCGGATCCTGATACTTAATAACCGCGATCGCGAGTCGATTGAGTATGGAGAGTAACTCTCCACGTTTGGGGTGTTGTCGCGGAAAATAGTCCAGCGTGTCTACTAACGCCATCGCGTACCAGCCCATCGCCCGGCCCCAAAAGTTGGGAGAGTGGCCCGTTGCCGGATCGGCCCAACGCTGTTGCTTCGACTCGTCCCAACCGTGATAGAGCAGCCCAGTCTTTGCGTCCCGCGAATGGGATTCCATCAAAACAAACTGTTTCGCGATGTCGTCGAATGTGTCGCCCTCATTGAACGTGGTCGCATACTCAGCATAGAACGGTTCCGCCATGTAGAGACCATCGAGCCACATCTGACTGGGATAGATCTTCTTGTGCCAAAACCCACCTTCAGACGTACGCGGCTGCGTCTTGAGTTGATTGCGCAGTAGGGTCGCAGCTTTTCGATACTTATCCTGACCTGTCACTTTGTAGAGCAGGAGCAAGCTTCTTCCAGTGAGAATGTTATCCAGATTGTAGTCGCCCGAGTTATAGGTGCGAATGTTTCCGTCGGCATCGACGAAGTTGTCGATACCTTTCTGTATGAACTGAAAGTAGCGCCCCTCACCAGTGTTCAACCAAACTCCTTCAAGCCCTTCAAGCACGGCGCCATATTCATAGGTCCACTTCGCGGGAGCGGTTGAGTGATTCTTTGCAGCGTCATGCCACAAAGAATTCATCGCAGTCTCTGCCACCTTTTCGGAGAGTCGTCTGTCTTGAGCCAACACCGAACTCGCCATCACAAGAACTAAGGCTACGAGGCAATAACTTTTCTTCATCATTATCCTGATGCTCTTAACCTCTCATTCTCACCGGGCTTCACCCACGAGAAGTCAGGGTCAGTACCAATTCGCTAAGGGATCTGATTGATCTCTTTTCCGTTGATCGTAACATTCTCAAGTATAGCGTTCCTGACATTCCGAACCACATTAGGTTCGGCAACATTCTCAAACGTGCAATTCTTTAGTCGCAGATCGTAGATAGGCGCCCCGGTTAAACCTTGAATGTCGAGCGCGTGGACACTCTTCGTACTCGTAAGTTTATCCACCGTGTAGTTCCTGACCACTGGAACAAAAGTGCCCTTAGCTCCTTCTTCATAGTTGAAATCGATAGTGATTACAGCATGCGCAACCTGTCCCACCTGGATGTTTCGGAAATGTAGATCCTGAAGCAGCCCGCCACGCATCGCGTTGTTCTTCACCCGGAGTGCATGGTCCAAATTGGGACTGTCTAAATTACAATCCTCGGCAAAAAGATTTTGCACGCCGCCCGAAATTTCGCTACCAACTGTGATCCCTCCATGGCCATCCCGCATTCGACAACGCCGGATGATGATGTTTTGAGTTGGCTTATTCAGCCGTCTACCATCAGCGTTTCTTCCAGATTTAATCGCGATGCAGTCGTCGCCTGTATTGAAGTCGCAGCCTTCTATTAAAACATCAGAACAAGATTCCGGGTCACATCCATCGTTGTTTGGCCCATGACTGTTGATTTTCACGTTTCTGATCGTCACGTTCGTGCAAAGTACCGGGTGCAATTCCCACATCGGTGAATTGACGATGGTAACTCCTTCAATCAAAACATTCTGACAGCGATATGGCTGAACGAACTGAGGTCTGAGATAGTGGCCTGCACCGAACACTCTCTCTTCAACAGGCACGTTCGATTCCGCCATTTCCATCAAGCGATTGCGATCTGGACGCTGATTGGGAGCGCCCTCCTTCCAGCCATATGCCGCGCGGCCGTTCCATGGCCACCAGTGTGCGGCATCACTCTGTCCATCGAGGGTACCGTCGCCTGTGATCGCGATGTTCTGCTGATCTCGCGCATAGATGAAAGGCGAGTAATTGAACAGCTCCACTCCTTCCCAACGTGAAAACACGGCGGGCAGGTAATCGCCAGGATTCTGACTGAACTTAATTGTTGCGCCGCGAGAGACGACGAGATTGACGTTGCTTTTGAGGTGAATTGGGCCAGTAAGAAAAGTGCCGGCCGGAACAATTACCCGACCGCCGCCAGACTTGTTGCACGCATCGATTGCTTCTTTGAAAGCATTAGTAGCGTGGACCAGGCCGTTTGGCTTCGCTCCAAATTTGGTTATGAGGAAGTCTTTTTTTGGAAAAGTGGGAGCTTTGATCCGTTGAAGAATCCGGGGCATCAGCTCAGTCCACGGATCCTCGCTTTGAGCTCGAATCGCCTTATTGAAGAAAAATTGAGGGAGAAGGGCCGTGGCGGTTCCACCAACCAGCGCGCTGCGGAGAAAGTCACGACGAGAGAACAGATTGTTTCTCATTGGTCATTAACCATTTTTTCAATTTTCTGTATGGAGATACGGCTCAGTGCCATCTTGGTCTTACCATCCGCTATGAAGGACACTCGCCACCGACGCTGAAAACATTTGGTGAAATAGCAGGGGTTGCATCAAATCTTGGTTAAATCTGGGTAGTTAGGCGGGCGCGATTCTGCCTCACAGCTAAACGCCTGTCAAGGTTTACCATCTTTACCAATTTAGGGATTTGAGCGCGGCGGTAAGACCAGACGAACCGAACCACAGCGCGGCAGCGTGTGGATCGTTCAGATCCCTTCTAATAACGAGCCCTTCTCAAAACTCGAAAATCCCACAGCGGGGCAGCGTGGGGATCGTTCAAGTCTCTTCTAATAACGAGCGCTCCCCCAGACTCCAAAATCCCACATCGCGGCAGCGTGGGGATCCTTCAAGTCCCTTCTAATATCGAGCGCTCCCCAAGACTCCAAAATCCCACATCGCGGCAGCGTGTGGATCGTTCAAGTCCCTTCTAAGATCGAGCGCTCCCCCACAACTCGAAAATCCCACAGCGCGGCAGCGTGGGGATCCTTCAAGTCCCTTCTAAGATCGAGCGCTCCCCAAGACTCGAAAATCCCATATCGCGGCGGCGTGGGGATCCTTCAAGTCCTTCTAAGATCGAGCGCTCCCCCACAACTCGAAAATCCCACAGCGCGGCAGCGTGGGGATCCTTCAAGTCCTTGCTACTAA
>DASROI010000430.1:0-5580 GCA_035646955.1 Pyrinomonadaceae bacterium | reverse complement strand
AACCTAGCGTCGCCCCCGCTCTTGCCTCGTCGTCTCTCAGTGCTTGAGTCCAAAGTGATGGCTCATCTTGGATGCAAGCATCGCAGAGTGATGGGGAGTTAAGAGCGGGGGCGACGCTAGGTTCGAGTGGGGGGAGTATCGATGCTTGCCGCTTTGCCCACCTTCCCAACTGCATGATTCTAGTGGTAGCTCGAATAGCGATGCCGCTCTGCCCACCCCTCCTAACTGCATGATTCTAGCGGGCGCTCGAATATCGATGTGCCACCCCTCCTAACTGCATGATTCTGGTAGTGGCTCGAATATCGATGTGCCACCCTTCACAACTGCATGAATTCTGGTGGAGGCTCGAATATCGAGGCGCGCGGAGATTCACCAATTTCCAACTATCGCAGGTGGTGTTAACATGCGTTTCGCTATAGACCAATCCAAAAGCGAGCGTTGCTAAACGATGAAAAAGATCCCGGTCGGCATCGGTATAATCGGATCAGGGTTCGCCAGAACAACACAGATTCCCGGATACAAGAGCTGTCCCGGAGCAAGATTAGTAGCAGTCGCCAGCCGTCAACGCGAGCGCGCAGAACTTGTCGCCCGGGAATTCGATATCCCCAACGTCGCAAGTAATTGGCGCGAGTTAGTTGATCGCGACGATGTCGACCTGGTAAGCGTCGTTACTCCGCCTGCCACTCACAAAGAGATTGTTCTGGCAGCTCTGGCTAATCGCAAAGCCGTACTCTGTGAAAAGCCCATGGCCATGAACGCCCAGGAATCCCAGGCGATGGTGCAGAAGGCAAGTGAGGCCGGCGTATTGGCATTGATCGATCACGAACTGCGATTCCTAAATAGCAGACAAACCATGCGCAACATGCTGCGTAGCGGCGCCATCGGACAGGTGCGACATTGTAATTACCTGTTCCGCTCTGATTACCGAGGTAAAGCGGATCGAGCGTGGGATTGGTGGTCTGATCGCGAAATGGGCGGCGGAACTCTTGGCGCTATTGGCTCCCATGTCATCGATTCTTTTCGCTGGATGCTGGGAACAGAGATCACCAGTGTGTTCGGCCTTCTTTCAACGCACATCAAGCAACGACCTCATAAAGAAGGCGGTCAGGACTCGCGCACCGTCACGACGGACGACGAAGCTAAACTGCTCTTCCGGTTCGCGGATGGACCACTAACGAATGGAACCACCGGTGGTGCCTCACTCTCAGTAGTTGAGTCAGGCAAACATGACAATCGCCTCGAAATTTATGGCTCGAGCGGAGCATTGATGGTGGAAGAGTCGGGCGAATTATGGCATTCACCTTTTGGCTCGGGTGCATGGCGAAGGGTTGATGTCGAGCTGGACCAGATGGCCCCGGGTATGCGTGAGAGCAGTTGGTCGCGCGGCTTCACGACTTATTCCCGTCGAATCATTGACGCCATGCAAAGTGGCCGAACGACGGTGCCCGATGCCGCCACTTTCCAGGACGGCCATCGCGTTCAGCAGGTGATCGACGCTGCGCGCGCCTCCAACGAGAGTGGGTGTTGGGCCACCATCGCTCTCTAGACCCTCTTGCGTACCGTCCAATTTTGATTAAAAAGCAAAAGCCAAAAGTGTCACAACCCAGGCAACAAATGCGCGCCGGCGCCAGGCGTGTGCGAGTTGGTATTGATACTGGAGGCACCTTCACCGATTTCGTCTACGAACGCAACGGCGAGCTCGAAGTCTTCAAAGTGCCCTCTACTCCCTCTGATCCTGCGCTTGCCATCCAAGAAGGTTTAGAACGTATACGCCAGGCGAGCGGTTCAGTCGACATTGACGTGGTCCATGGGACAACGGTGGGTACAAATGCTCTCTTGCAACGAAAAGGCGCAAGAACGGCACTGGTTACGACTTCAGGTTTCGAGGATGTGTTGGCTATTGGCCGGCAAGCACGTCCGGAACTCTATAACTTAAATGTCATTAAGCCTCCACCACTCGTGGTGTCTGAACTGCGCTTTGGCGTCGCGGAACGCGTTGTGGCATCAGGCGAAGTCATTCAGAATCTCGACGATGATGCGATCGACAGACTGTTGGAGAGTTTGCAAGCCGCTTCCGTAGACTCAATTGCGATTTGTCTCTTGTTCTCATTTCTTTACCCTGAACATGAAGAGCGGCTCGCGCAGAAACTGTCGCAACTCAAAGTACCGATTTCGCTTTCCAGCCGCATACTCCCTGAATATCGCGAATACGAACGGACATCTACCGTGGCAATAAATGCTTATTTGCAACCGTTAATGGGCCGTTACCTTAATAGTCTGGCAAAAGGTTCAGGTGTTGATGTTGCAGGTTACAGGCCCATCTCGAATTTGCGTGTAATGCAATCTTCAGGTGGCAGTATTTCTGCGGAGGTTGCCGCCCTGGAACCAGTCAGGACCATTCTGTCAGGACCAGCTGGTGGAATCATTGGAGCACTACGGGTGGCTAGATCTTCGGGCTTTCCTGACCTCATTACTTTTGACATGGGAGGCACTTCGACAGATGTTGCCCTTTGCGTCGATGGAGGCATCCGTACGACAAATGAAGCGGAAGTCGCGGGGCTACCCGTGGCTGTCTCCGTGCTCGACATCCACACGGTCGGAGCCGGTGGTGGTTCGATAGCTCGAGTCGATGAAGGCGGTTCGTTACGAGTTGGGCCAGAGTCAGCCGGAGCAGACCCTGGCCCAGCCTGTTATGGAAAGTCGGATATACCCACTGTTACGGACGCACATGTGGTGTTGGGCCATTTTGCCGGCGCCGGTCTCCTGGGAGGTGAGTTTCCGCTGGACGAGCAACGTTCGCTTGTTGCTTTAAAACGATTGGCCGCGGAGATGTCGATAGCGTCTGGCAAACGGACTACTGCCATCGTTGCTGCCGAAGGCGTTCTCGCAGTCGCGAATGCAAACATGGAACGGGCCCTGAGGCATATTTCAGTTGAGCGCGGGCACGATCCAAGACAGTTTGCTTTGTTGCCTTTTGGCGGCGCCGGAGGTCTACACGCCGTAGATTTGGCGCGCTCGCTGGGAATTCCGACGGTGATTGCGCCAGCGTCGCCTGGAGCACTTTCAGCGGTAGGTGTGCTGGTCGCTGACATCATCAGGGATCAAAGTCGGACTGTCATGTTGAAATACGGCACGCAGTCACTGGCAAAGTTATCAGAGGTGTTCGACGGCATGGAGCGGACTGCGCGTACTGATCTTGGGCAGGAAGGATTCAGACCTTCTAGCCAGAAGCACGAGCGGTCTCTGGCGCTACGGTATCGTGGTCAATCATTCGAACTCGAGATCGCGAAGACAACGGGTGACGTTGCTGGTAGTTTTCATCGTGTTCATCGTCAACGTTATGGGTATGCGCAGGAAGGAAGTGAGATCGAGATCGTGAGTGCCCGAGTTAGATCCTTTGGCCTGATGGAAAAGTTGCGCGAGAAAAAGCTACGTCCGAAAGCGCCAGGAAGAGTTGTGAAGCCACAGAGTTTTACAGCCGCACACTTTGGCGGAAAGCGGGTTCGTACTGCGGTGTATCAACGAGCGGAACTTCCATCGCTCGCAAGGTTGCGTACTCCTGCGATCGTCATTGAGTATTCGGCGACTACGTTGATACCGGAAGGATCAGAAACGCAGGTTGACAGGTATGGAAATTTGATTATTAGAGTTTGAAGAATTAGAGAGGAGACGTCATGCTCTAGTTCCTCTCTGTGCGATCTTCGTGTTCTCTATGACTCGGTGGTTAGAAGGGATTACCAAAGACTCCACCACAGAGTCGCCGAGAACGCGGAGATGGCAGGGAGAAAATCTTTAACAAAAACTCCACCCTTTTCGTTAAGTTAATAGAGAGTAAAGAGATCGTTACTCAATGAGTGGTTTTAATCCAACAACGCTGGAAATCTATCGGGCGCTCTTCACTTCAGTGGCTGAAGAGATGGGCATAGCCTTACGTCGCACTGCTTTTTCGCCCAACATCAAAGAGCGACGTGATTACTCGTGCGCGGTGTTTGACGCGACAGGAAGGGTGATTGCGCAGGGAGATCATATGCCGGTCCATCTTGGCTCTATGCCGATGGCCGTTGACGCCGCGTTACGCGCAATTGATCTACAGCCGGGCGATGTTGTTGCTTTAAATGATCCATTTCAGGGAGGCACGCACTTACCTGACGTTACACTCGTAACCGCGGTATATCGTGAGCAGGCCAAAAAGAACACAAAGCCACTTTTTTATGTGGCGAATCGAGCCCATCACGCTGACATCGGCGGAGCCACCCCGGGTTCAATGGGACTTGCGACTGACATTTACGGTGAAGGCCTAAGAATTCCTCCCGTACGCATAGTGCGCAACGGAATTATTGATTCAGACATGATGCGCTTGTTGCTCACCAATGTGCGCGGACAGGATGAGCGTCGAGGCGACTTCGAGGCGCAAATTGGTTCACTCAAAACTGGCACTAAACGCCTGTTGGAGATAATCGAGCGTCGAGGTGAAAGGGAGGCAAAGGACTATGCCCAACATTTGATCGATTATTCCGCGCGTTTGATGCGTCACATGATCAAGTCTATTCCTGATGGGTCTTACCAGGCGGAAGATCAGCTTGACGACGATGGAATTAGTGAAGGCGAAGTTCGGATTGCGGTGAGCGTGACGATCGCCGGCGATCGTGCCCAGGTAGACTTTACCGGAAGCGCTCCGCAAGTCGTGGGCGCAATAAATGCGGTTGAAGCGATTACGGTGTCTGCTGTCTCTTACGTTTTCCGTTGTCTCATCACCGGCGATGTGCCAGCCAGCGCAGGACTGTTGGAACCAATTGAAGTGATCGTTCCACGAGCAAGTATTGTCAATGCTGAACCACCTTCATCCGTAGCTGGCGGAAATGTTGAGACCTCGCAACGCATCGTGGACGTCGTATTTAAAGCGCTCGCAAAAGCATGGCCCGACCGAATTCCCGCGGCCAGTCAGGGAACGATGAACAATCTGACCATCGGCGGCATTGACTCACGAACTGGCAAAGAGTTCTCTTATTACGAGACTGTTGCCGGTGGGATGGGGGCGCGACCCACGCTTGATGGCCTGAGTGGCATTCATACGCATATGACAAACAGTCTGAACACTCCGGCTGAAGCCTTGGAATATGCGTATCCACTCCGAGTTCGTGAGTACAGGTTACGCCACAATTCTGGAGGCGCCGGCAAACATCGAGGTGGCGATGGTGTAGTCCGCGAGATTGAAACCCTGGTCCCAGCCCGCATGTCACTGCTTGCTGACCGTCGCAAACATGGTCCATACGGTTTGTCTGGAGGCGATGCTGGTGCGACGGGGATGGACCAAATCATCAGTGATGAAAAGGCCAAAAAGATCTCTGCAAAAGGATCTCACGAATTGAAGGCCGGAGATCGAATTCGAATCGAAACTCCCGGCGGCGGCGGCTGGGGCAGGCAAGATTGAGTCAGAACCGCTCGCCTCAGCATGTCGTTACCACCCAGCTAGGAGATAGAAATCACCTATTAGCCAAGCCAACCCCGCGATTACTGCGATAAATAGAAAGCTGGCGAAATCAATCTGTTTCTTGAATGTCCTGGGACTGGTTGTCGGAG
>DASROI010000429.1:0-8943 GCA_035646955.1 Pyrinomonadaceae bacterium | reverse complement strand
CTGTTTGTGTCTGATCAGTATGACTCTCAGCTTTGTACCTGCTCCAACGTCGCAAGCGAGTCCTGAGTCCATAGCCTACTTAGATGACGCCGACATCGATCAGGGAGCCGGCCAGTTTGATGAAGCTGCTCGCGAGATTCGTGGCATCTTGAATCTCGACTTAAATACTGAGCAAGGCGTCAAAGCAGCTGCTGCGATTCTCAAAAGGAATGAACGGAAACTTGCCCAGTTCGAGAAGAAGGCGATTCACGCAGCAATGGGTGTCGCGTCATTTAGAAAGGGCCTTAGAGATGAAGCAGCGAAGCGGAAGGGCGGTGCAGAAGAATTGGCAAAAGAGTTGGAAGCCAATCACGATCTTATCGGGACTCTACCCGGTGCACAGGAGGCAGCAGAAGCAATCAAGGCATCGACGCGACCCGCCGCCGAAACATTACAGCGAGTTTCGGAGGCACTAAAGAAAGCAGCGGACGATGCAAGCTCCAAAAATAAGCCGGTCAAGAATCACGCAGATGCGAAGGTAGAACGCGCAACGGAGGCCCAGGGTTTCTGTGGATCCTACCAGTATGTCTGCGATTTGCTTACCCGACTGGGTCTTTATTACCTCCGCCGATCACTGTCCAACGTTCAGATGACCGAAAGAAAAGTTAGCTGCGTTCTGAGCTCTTATGCCGCTTATGGATCATGCGCCGCCACTCATTGGTGGGAGCTTGCTGCTTGCACGTCGCGACTCTCTTCCGCCATAAGCAATTGCATTCTCTATGCTTAAGTGGACGCTGCAAATAGGACCATTCCAGAAAAATAATTCGTGAGCGCAAAAGCTGACTCAAATGCAAGGTAAAACAAGACAATCCAACCGACGAAGGTACAAACCAAATGTGCTCTTGATCCTTGCATCGTTCTTGCTACTACACGCCAGCACAATGACGCTTGTTGCTGATTGTCATGAGACTGCTCCTCAAGAGCTTGGTGTCACTGCAAATTTTGAGAAAAGAGAGTCAATTTCTTCATCCGAATTGATCGAATTGCATCTGAGCCGGCGGCTAAAACCTGAGGAAGAATCACTCGCAGTCTTTTTGGATACAACCGACATTACCAACCTCTTCACCTCAAACGAAACGGTCCTCAGCTATTCCTCTCAGGCGTTGGCTCTACCGCCCGGTGACCATACGCTGGTGGTCTATCTCGTTTCAGGCGCAAATGAATGGAGACAGACTGCTACGTTGCAGCTACGCGTCAGGGAGGGAAAGAAAAGCAATCAGTTGTCAGCAAATAAACCAGCCAATGATTTAAGAAAGTATGGCTTCGACAAGTTTGAGTTCAAACCCTCCCTGACCATTAATCTGAAGTCCCAATCGACCGTGCTCTTTTTTCCAAACAACACACGACCCGACCGTCTTAATTTTCTCGACCTTGGGTTCCAGGGTAGTCTCCAAACCAATCTGACACGGGGAGGTTTCATTCACCAAAATCAATTTGATTTTGTTGGTACGACCTTTCAAAAAGAAGCGCTACAGTTTGGTGAGAGAGATAACGACGCGCCGCAAATCGATCTCTCCAGTTACCTGATGCAATTTCAGGTAAGAAAGGTGAAGGTACTGCTGGGCCATCATGCTTACGGTACGAATCGCTACCTGATCGATTCCTTCTCAAGTCGCGGCCTTGCAGTAACAGTGCCGCTCGGATCTCGTTTTGACTTTTCTTTCAATGCGACTAACGGCACGAGCATTGTTGGTTGGGACAACTTCAGCGGCCTCAATCAGCGCAAGCACAAAATAATTTCCGCAACAGTCGGTTCCGAATTGTTTCCCGCACATCCCGGATGGCTACGGGTCGAAGTAGGCGTGCTTCGAGGTTCTCTATTGCCAGTCAACAATTTCAATCAGCGAAATCTGACTGATGCTGAGGCCAGTCACGGTGTAGGCGGACGCATCGTTACAACTGACAGCAAAAATCGTTTTCGTATAGACGCCGGTTACGCGCGGAGCCGATTTAATAATCCTGCCGACCCTCTTCTAGATCAGGGCTTCAGCGTTGTTCCTGTCCGCGAAACATCACGCAACGCCATCTACGCTGACTTGAACTATCAATTCCTTAAAGATTGGAAAGCGACACGCGAGAAAAACGTCAATCTCTCATTTGTATTTCGCTATCACCGAATTGATCCACTTTTCCGCAGTGTCGCGGTATTTACACAAGCCGACCGTCTCGACTATCAATACGAGTTAACAGGTAACTTTGGAGAAATCACGGCGGGAGCGGTCCATAATCGTCTCAATGACAATCTTGACGACGTTCCCTCGGTTCTCAAGACGCTCACCCGTCGGAATGGCTTCAACATTTCATTACCGCTGGTGGCGCTTTTGGGAAATACTCATAACTATTCTGCGTGGCTACCTCGCGTGTCATACAGCCATGACAGAACACATGCCTTTGGAGCTTTTCTGCCTATCAACTCAGGGTTTGCTCTGACGCATGTTCCAGATCAGGCAAGCACCAATCACAATTTCAACGCAGAATGGGCCCACGACAATCTGCGTTTTGGTTATCGCTTCAATCAATCGTTTCAGGACAACCGTGAGGTTGGGCGAGAGATTGCGGACTTCCGAACATTGGTCCATGCGCTGACCTTCGGGATCAAACCGCAACGCAGGCTCGATCTGAATTTTGATTTGAGTTCCGAACGTGCGGCGAACCTGGAAGTAAATCGCTTAGACCGTGCACTGCGCTTGTCATTTGGCTCAACGTTCCAGGCAAGCGGGAACTCAATATTGACGACGAACGTGTCCAGCAACTTGACCAGTGATGTTGCCGACACCAATCGAAATCGCAGTATTGATCTCGATTTGCAGTGGTCGTGGCGTTTCGGAATTGAGAAAGACAAATATCGAAAAGTACAGGGTCAGTTTTTTATCAGGTATGCGAACCGATACGCCCGGGCCCAGGACAGAATCTTTCTCTTCAACAATATCAATAAGTTCCAAGCGTTCAGCGCGGGGCTCAGTATCACTCTCTTTTGAGGAGGCATTTGTGAACGCAGTTTTTAGAATCCTTGGACCCGCCGTAATTTTTTCAGTTGCGGTTTTTTTGCAGGCTGTGAATACGTTTGGACAAAACATTCAGGTAAACCCAACGGGCGTCAATGTGAACTCCCAGGGGTCAACCGTGGTCTTCCTCACCTTCGGCAGTCTGCTTAGCACACAGGTTCCAGCGGAAGGTTGTTGGTGTGGTGAACTGGTCTCTGCCGCCCCCAATATAGGCTTCACCTGTGACCCTGCGAGAATCTTTGGCTGCTTACCCTCGCGCTTCAACCTTTCAACGCGGAGTGGAATCGGAAGCCGCGGACTCACCGACATCATGTCGATTCCTCCATCGGTTGCGCGCCGTGCATACCAGGCAGCAGTAGATGGGGACACATCAAGCTTTTTCTACGTCAGAAGATTTATCAATACGGCTGGTGGACCCGATGAGTTTGTAAACGTTACCTGCCGAATGTCAGGCGGGGGCCCGCGTAGTCCTTTTGCACTCACCGATGTGAAGCTCTCCTTTGCGGTCGATAAGCCGATCATGCTGTTGAAAGTGGACGAGAAGGTACCACCGGTACAAGCGGTTATTGCTTACAACGGAACTGGCCGGTTGAAGGGTCGTTGGGAAGTTGTTTTGCCTGGTGAAGATCCTCCAACGGAAACAGATCTGCTGACCGAAGCTACGTTGCCGATTGAAGAACGTGCGCGCCAAAGACGGTATACACAACTAAGCACGTTCAATGTCTTTCTGGCGCCTGCTGGTAAATACACTTTGCCTGGACCGGACGTATCGCGGTTACCTAATTCAGTTAGCGGCGAATATCTACTGCTCTTGCGCATAGAAGCCAGCGATGAAAAAGAAGGAGACTCAAACCTGGCTGCTGTCGGAGTAGGTCTCGGTGTGGTCCACAGCGGGGCGGTTTCCGGGTTTCCCTTACCGGTGCTGCGCTACTACATCGGCAGTGGACCAGATGCGCAATTGACCAATGACCTTACACTCCTTTTGCCGGCGGACAGAGTCTTTCTTTCAGTTGCCGAGACCCTCGAATTCAGTTGGTCTGAAATTCCGGCGGCCGACTTTTATCGACTTGAGATCGTTGACATGTCGGGCCGGGGACTTTTGTCCGCCGTACTTGTCCCCGGAAAAGAGTTCTATCGGGCCCCGCCATGGCTAAACGAAAAAGTTGGCGCCGGGAACGTTCGCTGGCGAGTTATCGCTCTTGACCGCGCGGGAAAAACGATGAGTGAGTCTAAGTGGCGCGATTTGAGACTTACACAAATCAAATGAAGTGAAGGACAGTGCTAACTCGGATCGAATGCACACCCGGCAGGGAAAAATTTACCGGTGGCTCAAACTAACGTCCTTCGCTTAGTTGTCAAACCAACTCTGGATAAGAAAAGAGTTCAAGCGTTTACGTTCACTGCAAAAGAAAGGAAGAGAAATGCATACAGTTATTGGGAGTATTGTCAGAATCACGATTGCAGCCATTTGCGCGACCTTGTTATTACATCCAGTAGGAAGCAGCGCTCGTGTTTTGCCGCTGGACCAATTAACCAGAAGCGCGGTGGATACGGAGGCGTTGAAGTACAGACGCGCGGTTAATGACCTCGGAAGTATCGAATCGATGTCGCTTAAAACTGAAGCGGACTTTAAGAAGGCCGGCGCCATAGTGAACGATCAGGTTGAGAATCTCCGCTTTGTTAAATACCGCATGGTTCAAATAGCCTTGTCGAATAGCTTGTTCACTAACGCACTCGAAAGTGAGTTTCTGAAATCCAAAGGAGACCATGATGCCGTGCTGCGAAGATTTCGCCAAACGCCGACTTCCTTGACAGGCTTGAGTGGTAGCCGGGCAGCCCAACAAGGTATTGCTGCCGAACTCAAGCGTGATTTCCAGAGAATTAGAAGTGCAGGCGAACATCTTCGAGACTCTGCGTCCTCAATCCTCAACAGGCGAGGGAGCTTTCCTCAATCTGTCACAGAACAACCGTCATATATTAGCGCCGGCTATAACGCGCCCCTCGCCGTAGATGACTATTTTGAGGCATTGTTTGCTGCTTCAACGATAGTGGCCGGGGCGATGCGCGGCCCAGCTACAAAGTTGCCGGCTGGCCCGGGTGGTAGTGGCGGTTCCTCAGGAGGATCGAGTAGCACGAACAGTTCGGTATGGGTTCAGGACCAACAGGAATACGGGGACTGTGCCAGAAAAGCCGGAACGCAACAGGACAGATGCAAAGCCAACTGTGGTCCAGGACTCTTCCAGTGGGCCTGCTTAGGTAACTGCATTGCGACGTACATGTTGACCAAGGCGGAATGCGCAATTAATTCGATGCACTGAAATTGAGACCTACAAAGAAAACGTCTTAAAACTTTAACAGCAATCCTTAGCTGGATCTTTCCCATGTGGCGGCGGGATTAAGCGGCGATGCAAGGTAAGATCTGGCGGCGATGGTGGAGGGCTGGATTCCGAATTCAAGGTAAAGGAGATCTAGTGAGTAAGGATCAATCAGTCGCGGCTCCGACAAAAGTCACCACTACCAGATCCAGTCCCAATGCAAGGTTGTGGATCATCCTCGGTACAATAATTGGTGCACTCGTGATCCTCCTGGGAGTTTGTTTGGCTTGTGGCACCTTGATCGTGCTCGCAGTGTTGAATGAGGAAAGCCTGTCCACGTCTTCTACCAAATACTCAGGAAGGCAGTCGGCAGAAACGTTGTCGTCAAGCAGTTGGAAAGGCACCCTGAATTGCGATGACGGCGACAATCTTCCAGTTGTGATCAAGTTCGCCGCCAGTGGTAATCCACTCTATGACTATCAGACCAGCACTGGTCTAAAGGAAGTTGAATTTGTCTCCTCAGGCCAGACACTCAGGTTCGTCCCGCCAGGAGGCGGAGTCACGAACATTGTGCTGGATTCGATTGCGACGTCGTCGAATCGGATGAGCTACAGCATGACTGTCTCCCGCGAGAGATCGGGCGGCGGAACATTGGTTCAGAGTCGCGCACAGATTACTACAGAAGCAATTCTGTCTGACTCGACCCTGGATTTGAAAACAACAATTCGGTCTCGCACGGCCGCGAGTCAGCCGGGGTATGTAATACCTGATGAGTCAGTGACAGTTTGTCGGGGAACCCTCGGGAGCTGAGTCTCAAGACACGGGCGAACCAATGTTCACGTGAAAAGAGACTGCCTTTTGAGGATATCGTGGCAGATTGGAAATGTCGTGCGATCCCTCGGCGCCAGTAGGGAAAAGTGTCCTTTGGGTTGTCCTTCCAAAAAATTCTGTTCGTTAGGCCAGGGCTATTTGATAAGATAGCAGGCCGTCGGGGACAAGAAGCCTTGTTGCCGCATCTGACAAGAAAACACCCCGGCATGCTTCCGCACTGCACACTCATCGCTCGCTGATACCGAAAAGTTGGTCGTCCTTAATATCACCCAGGCTGAAAGCCTGACGCCAACAGACCAAGCGACCCTTACAAAACCGAAGGAGATCAAGCCCATGAACTACCCACTTCAGCTATCTTTTGAGGTCTTGTCGATAGCCAGGAAGCTCACTGTCATCGACGCCACGGGAAACCTAAGTTTCTTTGTGAAGCAGAAGGCTTTCAAGCTAAAAGAGTCGGTCACCGTGTTCGCCGATGTAGACCAACAACTTCCTTTGTATGAACTGACCGCTGATCGAATAATCGACTTTTCTGCAAGCTATCACTTTAAGGATGCGAGAGGCTCCCACGTTGGCACGGTGAGGCGGAAAGGGATGAAGTCTTTATGGAAGGCGCGTTACGAGATAGTCAATGGTGGTGGTCCTGGAATGACAATTCAGGAGGGAAATCCATGGACCAAAGTTTTTGATGCGCTGTTTTGCGAAATCCCTATCGTTGGCATGTTTAGCGGATATGTTTTTCACCCGGAATATATTGTTGCGCGAGAGGATGGCACTCCCGTCATGCGGCTGAAGAAAGAACCGGCATTCTTCCAGGGCAAATTTAGTATTGAAAAACTCGGTACTGTAAGTGAGGAAGAGGAGACCCGAATACTTCTCAGCCTGATAATGATGGTGCTGTTGGAGAGACAACGAGGCTAGGCTAAAGAGTGCCTTAGCCTTCCCTTCGCACTGTCCGTTACGCCAAATCAACCCAAATAAGACGCGCCTATTTGATTCCGCCTCAGGCAGGCTGACTAACTCAATAAAGTTAATGTGGGGCAGTGAGTTGGAACCACTTTCTCTCCCCTACCAAACTCATTATGAGGGAGGAACGGAACATCGTAGAGGTGGTCCATGGCACATTTGGTCCGACCGAGCGTGAATGAGCTGCGGTTGCACCTAAAGGACTTGAATTATTGCTGCCAATCAAGTAACTCCATTAGCTCTATATGATGCGCGGACACTTTTATTAAATAGAGATGCAATTCAACAAGGGGATTGCCGGCGCGCCGATAGCAGCCATCGCAGCAACCAAAGACACCGCCACAAACCCCTTCGTTGTTGATGCTTTTGTTCTCGTGATCATTGCCGATGGTGCGCGTCCCTCCGATCACGGGCACGCTAGTCTCTCGATGGACACCACCACCGCTCGCAGGAACCCGCATGAGATTAGTCTTGCCGCGGCACAGTTGGGCAAGATTACACCGATCGCCGATTCCTATATTTCTCCCGCAAGTTCTGTAAAAAATCGACGGCAGCAACAGCTATTTCTTTACATTCAGATGCTGGTCTATCGAAGTCGGTACAGCATGCCCCTCAGTGTCTCCCGCAAACTGGAACTCTTGCAATTCAGTGACACCGGGTGAAGTCTCGACTGATCGAAGTATGAAGTTTTTCGCCTTCGCGCGCTCAATCGGAACGCAGTGGAAGGAAACGACCAGCTTCTTGGGAATCGGCGCATTGCCTTCATACACGTACGTGCAGGCCTCACCGCGTTGCATGGCCGCATCATCGTGTACGAACAGATATTCACCTTTCAGGGTTACGCCATGGAGGACCACAGCTCGATCGAAGTTAGTTACCGCACTTTGCTTGCGGGCGGTGTCCGATGCCCTGGTCTCCCATGACACAGAGCCGATTATCAAAGCGCAAAGCACCATTAAAAAGAACGCTACACTTTTCATGACAATCTCCTGTCTGCGGCAGTTCGGTAAAACCTGAACCACCCACATTCAAATGGCACGCGCACTTGCTCAATGAGACGTGCCTTAAAGAGTAAGACGCGACCTTCTGGTACGATTTCGGCAATGATTGTGCCAGCCAAAGCGTGTCGAATTTGCTGGAATTTCTCTCCGCAATGCGCGCTTTTGCTCAACCGGCTGAGGAACTTTACTCAGATTCCCTGGACGAAAGCTCGCGCATGAAAGAACTTCTTTGTGAGCTCAGAAGCGCCTGCGTATAGAACGGTGATGATTCCCAGCAATAGCAGTGATGAGAGTGGCAGCGGTGTTAGACCGAGCAGACCGCTTAACGGGCTATAAGGCAATGCGAGTGTAATGAGGAGCACGACGATCATCGCGGCCAACAAGGGTCGACTGGGCATGCTTGTGTAGAATGGTCTCCAGGTCCGCATGACTAAAATGATAAGTACCTCGGTCATTACGGACTCGACAAACCATCCGGTTCTGAAAACTTCCGGCGTTGCTTTGAGAATGAACACCAACACCGCGAATGTCAGAAAGTCGAAGATCGAGCTAACCACTCCAAAAACGATCATGAAGTCTCGAATGAACGAGATGTTCCAACGTCTCGGTCGTTCCACTAACTCCGGATCCACAGCATCGGTCGCGATCGCCATTGCCGGAAAGTCAGTGAGAAAATTGTTCAGCAGGATCTGTTTGGGAAGCAGCGGCAGAAACGGGAGAAACAACGCTGCTCCGGCCATGCTGAACATGTTGCCAAAGTTGGCGCTGGTGGTCATGTAGATGTATTTG
>DASROI010000428.1:0-22192 GCA_035646955.1 Pyrinomonadaceae bacterium | reverse complement strand
CCTTCTTTTGAAAGTCTGATTGACACGTTCCCACCGGCACCGTTAATCGCTTCAACCGCATTCACCACGAGGTTTGTAAAGACGGACCGCAGAGCCTCTTTGTCTGCCATGATTGGTGGCAGCGGTTCGTCCTGAATGATGGTGGTTGTAACACCGCACTCTTCGGCCCTTGCGTTTACTAACCTTAACGCGTCGTCGGCTTCCACCCGTAGATCAACTTGTTGCAATTCCAACGCTGATGGACGCGAGTATTTCAAGAAGTCAGTGATGTGACGATTTATCCGGGCGACTTCCGATTTGAGCTGTTCGGTTAATTTAACGAAGACAGCCCGCTTATCGGGATCTTGTGGAGCGTAAGAAGAGCGCAGGTGATCGAGAGTCAGGTTGATGTAGTTCAGCGGGTTACGAATTTCATGAGCGATTGCTGCCGCGAGTCGTCCAACAACAGCGCCTTTCTCGGCTTGATGAAGTTGTGCTTCCAACTCGCGACCGCGTCCTAATTTCGCAGTCATCTCGTTGAATGCAGACGCGAGAGTTCCCATTTCGTCGCGACGGTTTGCCGGAACCTGGACTTCGAAGTCACCTCCGGCCACTTTCCTGGCTGCAATTGAGAGTTGTTTGACTGGGCGGGTAAAACGCCAGACAAAAAATCCGGTCGCTAGAGTGGTGACTAACAAAAGCAGCAACGTGTAAAGCGCTGAGCGTGATGTTTGTTGTTCGAGCACATCTGTCAGGCGGTTCGCTGAACCAAGAACTACGATAACGAATATTCGACCATGATCGGTCTCGACCGGGAAATAGAAAGCTCCTGCCTCGCCAAAGCTTACTTCAGTGGCTGGTGGCATCCATGATGGCAAGTCGTCGTTTTCATTCTCAAGTAAGACTGCGCTCCGAAGCGGTGGGAGTGGAACATCTCGACACTGTACGTACTGCCTAGATCCGTCCTCGAGTTCTTTAGGGACGTACTCTGCCAGGATGCTGTCTCGCACATTGCCGGTCTCGTCCACAACCAGAATGTTTTTGACGCGCCCGTTTTGATCACTCAAGAGAGGCTCTCGCAGATTTCCGATGGTCTTGTCGAGGTATTCCTTACTGTAAAGGCTGCGAATGCCCAGGGCGACGCCGGTCATGATGGCCTGCTCCTGGTCGATGATCATGTGGGCGTTGGAGCGCACGGCCGTGAGGTTAAAATAGTATTGAACCCCGAGAGTTATTCCGAGCATCAAAGCGAGGAGCAGTAAGAGCCGAGCGCGGAAACTTTCGATAAGAGTCAGTAATTTCATTTCGAGACTAAGAGGCGTGACCTCGTGACGGGGGTTGTCGAATAAAGCACAGGAACCTTTGGGTCTTTGTCCTTTTGCGCCGACCTTTCCTTTCCAGCAATTTATGTATAATCGGTTACTTTTTTGTTGCTCCTCGGCGAAAACTGATGTTATATTCGCTTTGGTCTCAAATCAATGTCCCCGGAGGCCGCCGTTTAGGGAATTCTTCCCCACCTCAACGATTGCAGCTGAAGTCTCTTTAATTGGCACTGAGAGAGAATTAGTTATTTCTCAGAACTGCATAGGGTTTTTGATATGAGGTAGGTCGATGCTTTTAACAGGCTTTAGAAAGGCATCAAGAATTCAATCCGCTCACCCAGTGAGCCAAATCCCTTAGGAAAGGTACGTTAGCTCTAATGACTTTGCACTCCTTTTCCCCTAAGCGCGGAATCGTCTTCATTCTATTTATTATTATTTCCTTAAGTCTTTCTAGTGTAGTCCTTGGCAAAAAGAGATCGGCATCATCATCCCGCAATAAGAGCGCCAAGGCGTCGAAGAGTAAAAAGGCTTCAGCAAGAAATAGAGCATCACGTCGAAGTGGAAAGACCTACGCGCGCGCTTCGCGTAGAAGTCGTGGGGGCAGAATGTCTGCTCGCGACGTTCGACGTCAGAGGAATTTAACTGCTCGAGAACAAGCTTCATCTTTAAAGAGTTTGCAACGCAGACTTGGTCGACCGCTCACCAAGCGTGAACGTGTCGCAGAGTTGCGTAGGATTGAGGCTTCTCACCGTCGCGCCAATCTCGAAGCTCGACGTAGAGCAGAAGCTGCACGTCTTGCGGCGCTGGCTCGTGAGCGAGCCATGCGTGATGAAGTCCAGACCTTCATCGGCAAAGATGACACGACCGGCGAAGATCCTGAGGTTCGTCGTGTTGCAGTCAATGCATTAGGTAATCATGCGGGCACGGTGGTCGTCATGGATCCCATGAGTGGTCGCGTTTACTCCGTCGTTAATCAGGAGTGGGGAATGCGCCGCGGCTTCAAACCCTGTTCAACGATCAAATTGGTGACGGGCGTGGCCGGACTTTCGGAAAATGTAATTCCGCCAGTCGATACTGTTGGCGATGGTTACCACTTGGATCTCACCGCGGCGTTGGCCCACTCAAACAATCCATTCTTCGAACAAGTTGGCAGCAAGATTGGCTTTGATAAGATGGTCAATTACGCTAAAGAGCTTGGTCTCGGTGAGAAGACCGGCGTGAATGTACCTTTCGAGTATTCCGGCAGATTGCCAGAGTTGAAGCCAGGGTTCATCGAGCGAAGAATGTTCTCCTATGCTGATGGCTTTGAAGTGACGCCATTACAGTTGGGAACGCTTGTATCAGCGATGGCTAATGGCGGCAAACTACTCGTTCCGCAGATTCCGCGTACCGCTAAAGACCAATCAAAATTCAACGCCAAGGTTCGCCGCCAACTGCCCATTACTTCTGAAGTGTGGCAGCGCATGGTTCCCGGCATGGTGGGCTCCGTCAATTATGGTTCAGGCCGGAAGGCTTACGATCCGGCGCAAACAGTAGCCGGCAAGACTGGTACTTGTATTGGTCAGAATGGATGGGTTGGGTTATTCACTTCCTATGCACCCCTGGCTAGTCCGAGACTCGCGGTTGTTGTAATCGCTGAAGGAAGCGACGGTCGTAGACATTTTCCGGCTGCCGTTGCCGGCGAAATCTATCGCGAACTAAATCATCGATTCGGTACGGCTATCAACATGCAGGTCGCCGCCACCGCCGATGATGAAGAGAAAGAAGTTGGAGATTCCGAGGATGGAGATGACGCAGCCGATGCGGCTCTCGACTCCACCGCCACCAGGGACGCAACAAAAGTTACCGCCGCTACTAGTAACAGTGGAAATGCCGCTCCTGTAACAACAAAAGCCGCTTCAACCGAAACCCAAACTCCCAAGAGCACGGTCAAGCGAGTCTTGATGCCCCTCGAAAAGAAAACGGTTGAACCTGTAAAAAATAATCCAACGCTTCCAGTTCCGAGCAATCTTCCGTCAGGTTCCAATCCGGCCCGTAATGAACAAAGGCCACGCAGAGTTCAGCCAAATCAGCCTTAAGAAACTTGTTCATCTAACTCCTTTTGAGATGCGCCGTCGGCGAAAGCCTACGGCGCAATTTTTATGTGATTTGAGCTCTCTACGCCTTGACACATAACGATAATTTGCAGGAATATTGCGCACGTTATTTTTCGACAGAGTTTTGGGCACAATTGGAGCGCATCCCCCCTTGGATGCAAAAAACGGCAACCGCTCTTTGTGCTCCTAGCATCCTAAACTTGCCGCAGGCGGACATTGCATTTTTGGAGTGTTAGCCTACGCCGCGTGTGAAAAAGTAGATTTTGGAGGTTCGGACAACTAATGAAAAAGACGATTAGGTTGATAGCTTTAGGTGCGGTGGCGGCATTGTTTGCTCTGCCAGTTGCGGCGAAAAGTTCCGCGGCAGCAGGGTTCGCATCACAGGACCAGTGCACAACAGAGAATAAAGACGCCTGGTATGCTGCCTTTAGAGAAGAGCGTCCTAAGGATCAGCAGAAGGCCTACGATGTTGCCAAAAAATATCTTGGCTGCGTAGCCTCGAGTAGTGAAGCACCTACTGATGCGCAAAAAGCGATTATCGATTATTTGAAGAAATGGACCACGGCCTACGAAGAGGGTAGTAAACAGAATCAACTCCCTATTTTGATCTACAAAGATAAAAAATATCCCGAGGCTTATGCTTTAGGTAAAGAACTATTGGCCAAGGATCCAGAGAATTTGAAGAATCTTGTCGATCTCGGCGCTAATGGATACCTGGCAGCTGGTCCAAAGAATCCCAGCCTGAGTGCTGACGCGTTGACCTACGCGAAGAAAGCAATTCAGCTGCTCGAATCCGGCAAGACGGTCGACAATTGGCAACCGCTATCCGGAAAGGATGAGGCGCTCGCTTACTTACATTACACGGTTGGCTACCTAACTCTTGAGACCGATCCAAGCGCCGCACTCAGTCACCTGATAAAAGCTGCGCAAACCGAAACACCTCTGAAGAAGTCGGCTCTTACCTATGGATACATAGGTGGCGCTTACGAGTCGGGACCATACGCAAAGCAGTCAGATGCCTACAAAGCGTGCTGCGCTGGTAAAGAGGAAACGCCCGAGAGCAAGTTAATGCTTGCCAATATTAACCAGGTCGTTGACCGCATGATCGATGCTTACGCCCGAGCCGTGGCACTCGCTGGCAACGATCCCAACGTCGCTACTTTGAAGACCAGCTGGAATGAAAATTTGACGTCATGGTACAAGTTCCGCCACAACGACTCGCCGGCAGGTTTGGATCAAATGGTCGCTGGTATTCTTTCAACGCCATTACCGCCAGAACCAACTCCGATTACCACGTTGCCAGCTTCAACGCCGGCCGCAACTCCTATCGGCAACAGCTCTGGTTCGAACGACAGCGCTGCTAACTCCGCGCCAGCTCAGTCAGGAAGTAAGGCTCCGAGCACGGCTACGGGTGCAGCGAAGCCACCGGCTACGAAGGCTGGAACAACCACCGGACCGAACAAGCCCCGGTAAATTGACCTGAAACTTAGCAACCTTGACGCCGGAAGCCGATCATTTAATGAAACGCTTCCGGCGTTTGTTATAATCCCACCTACCTTGAAAGACTCCGAAACCTCGAATCCGGACCTCGAACTACTGCAAACGATCATTCGTTACCAGTTTAATTCGTTAAGCTTGCTGGAGCGCGCCGTAACTCATCGATCATGGGCGCATGAGCAGGTTCCGCCCGGTGACGAGCAAAACGCACGCAAACTCCATAATGAATTACTCGAGTTTCTGGGGGACTCGGTACTTGGACTCATAGTGGCTGAATACCTGTGCATATCGTACCCGGATGGAACCGAGGGCGAGCTTTCACGCATGAAACACAGGCTTGTTAGTGCGCCCACCCTGGCAAAAGCGTCTCAGCGGCTCGATTTAGGAAACTTTTTGCGCTTCGGACGCGGAGAAGAGAAGAGCGGAGGGCGTCATAAGAATGCTTTGCTTGCCGACGTGTTTGAAGCGATAACAGGTGCTGTTTTTCTTGATGGCGGGTATGCCAGTGCTACAGAGTTTGTCTGCACGGCCCTGAGGGATGAATTGGCGGATGCTGACCCCCAGGAAGCGGCTAAATCTGACTACAAAACAATGCTTCAGGAACGACTTCAGGCTGAGCGAAGGCCAGCGCCAAGATATTCTGTGATTGACACTTTTGGACCTCCTCATCGCCGGCTATTTCATGTTGAAGTTGCCTGGGACAGTGGCACCATTCAAGGTGAGGGATATTCGATCAAAACGGCCGAAGCGTCAGCCGCCCGGGCAGCCCTCGAGATCATGTCCGAATCAGATACTGGGAACCTCGAGTTACTTGAGGAGACGGACGCTTTGGACGGCGGAGCGAACTGACAGGGCCCTTAACTTGACCACCGTGAGCAAACCTATCTAGGATGTTTTTAAATGGCAAGCAATCTTACTACCGAAAAGGTTACGGACCGGGAGAATGAGGAGCTGACGGAAGGCGAAAATTTCTCGTTCTCCCGCCTGTTCAATCGAAATGGCCACGATAAGGGGGTACCGCCACCCAAACCGAAGGGGCCTCCCAAAACGGTTTGGAGAGAGTATTTTGAATCGGCTGTAGTTACCGTGATTATGGCCCTGTTCGGTATGACCTTTATCGTCCAGGCGGTGAAGGTTCCGACCGGTTCGATGCAAAATACGATCACGATCGGTGATCACCTACTCGTGAACAAGTTTATCTTTGCCCCGGGTGCCTCCTTGTCTTTTCTGCCCCAACGAGAGATTCGTCGCGGCGATATCATTGTTTTCAAATATCCGGGTAATAAGTACTCGCCGAGTCGTGATTACGAACGACCCGACAATAAGCCGATCCTCACGAACTACGTCAAGAGAGTAATCGGTTTGCCGCACGACAAGATTCGGATTGAAGGACGAAATGTAATCGTGAACGGTCAGATCATTCCAGAGCACCGGATTGATGCCAACGATCACAACCGTAAGGATCCGCTTGAGATTGTTAACGACCCACCAAGAAAGCCTGGTGAACTTTACGACGTCTATTACAAACCCGGTACGGACGATGACGATAGTAGCGACTATGACGTTTTTCGGTTTGAAGGGAATAACGGCGAGATAGAAGTTCCAGCCGATAGTTATTTCGTGATGGGAGATAACCGGAATAACAGTGAGGACAGTCGGTACTGGGGATTCGTACCACGCGATCTCGTGATTGGTCGAGCAATGTTTGTCTACTGGTCGTATGACGAAAGCGCTGACGCGAGCAGTGGCGGAATTTTAGTAAATTTCTTCAAAAACACCCGTTGGGGCCGTACCGGGACATTGGTTAAATAGGCTCTCGTTCGCGGTCCTTGTTCGTGCTGCGTACTTCGTACAAAGTGCAAAGTACGCAGCACAAAGAACTGTTTCCGTGAGCTCACACCCTAAATGTCCTTCTGGCAGGAACTTCAACTAGCTTCCTCGGTTAATAATGTAATCGGCTGGATTGTCCTCGCCTTTCTCTTCATTGCGATCGTGCTTTACGCTCTCTTGCCAAGAGAGCGAGCGAAGATTCGCACCGCTTCCTTAATATTTATAATCTCCTTATTCAGCCTGGTACTTGCCGCTACCCTCTCCTATCGCGGGCAACATGGTCGCGCTTACGTGTGGGCCAAGTGGGCTTCTCTTCTTCTTCAGAGAACCGCCTTTGTCAGCCTCGCTAGCATCTTTTTGTTCGACATCGTTCTGACTTCGATCAGGCTACGTCCTCCCCGGATCATGCGCGACCTGATTGTAGCGCTAGCCTACATCCTGGTTGCGATCGGCTCGCTCCAAATTCTTGAAGTCGACGTGGCCGGAATTATTGCAACCTCAGCGGTAATTACTGCAGTCATAGGACTCTCGTTTCAGGACACTCTCGGAAACATGATGGGCGGTATGGCGCTTCAGGTTGAACGCGCCATTGCAGTGGGCGATTGGATCAGAATCGATAACCAGGAAGGCGTGGTCAGGGAAATTCGCTGGAGGCACACCTCGATTGAGACGCGCAACTGGGACACAGTTGTGATTCCGAACAGTCTCCTAATGAAGTCTCAAGTTACAGTGCTAGGTCGTCGAGCTGGTTCGCCCCGGCAACATCGACAATGGGTATATTTCAACGTCGATTTCCGGTACGCTCCAAACGAAGTAGTCGATACGGTCCAGGCCGCGCTTCGAGCTGAGCCCATCACCAATGTCGCTGCTTCACCTCAACCTGACTGCGTATTCCTCGATTTTCGTGAAAGTTACGCACACTACGCAGTCCGTTACTGGTTAACCGACCTGGCTTCTGACGACCCCACGAATTCTATTGTTCGAACACGAATCTATTTTGCATTGCGACGGGTCGATATACCGCTCTCGATTCCGGCCCACTCGATCTTTGTGACTGACAACGACTTTGCCCGACGAGAACACAAGGCTGCGCAGGATCTGAAAGTAAGAAGCGAGGCAATCGGTCAAGTCGAGTTATTCAGTATGCTCACTGAAGAGGAGAAAACAGAGTTAGCTCGTGGCTTAAAATTTGCTCCATTTGTGAAGGGCGAAGCAATGACGCGACAGGGAGCCGAAGCGCACTGGCTGTACTTGATTTTCCAGGGGGAAGCCGAAGTCCGAGTTACCGTGGATGGCCACAAGAACTCGGAACGCGTTGCGACGCTGAAGGCAGGCGACTTCTTCGGTGAGATGGGACTAATGACCGGCGAGCCGAGGAGCGCAACAGTGATTGCATTAACTGATGTCGATTGCTATCGCCTCGACAAAGAGACCTTTCGGTCTACCCTGAAGAAGCGTCCGGAGATTGCTGAGGGCATCTCGGCTGTATTGGCGCGACGCCGCGTCGAGCTAGAAGCGACGAAGGGCGAGTTGACCGACGAGAGTCGGAAGTCGCGTCTCAAGCATCATCAAAGTGATCTCCTCAGGCGCATCCAGGGCTTTTTTACGTTGGGCGCTTAAGTTGTTGAGGTTAGATGGGTTGAAAAATCTTCAGTGGATCCTAAAAGGAAACGACAACTCAAACGACTTATCTCCAGAATCAATGAAGATGATGTGTTTGGGCATGCAGCCCAACTGTCTTACTATTTCCTCCTGGCGCTTTTTCCGCTCCTGCTCGTACTCATTAATCTGCTAGGTTATGTCGCACAACGCGGGACCGAGTTTCGCGTCAAACTCCTTACTTATCTTGCGGCAGTGATGCCTTCCTCGGCCGTGGCGCTGGTCCATACAACACTGGACGAGATTACGGATGCAAGCGGCACCGGAAAACTCTCACTCGGATTACTTGCCGCTCTTTGGGCCGCCTCAAACGGTATGGGCGCGATCAGTCAAACACTCAATACAGCTTACGATGTTAAAGAGACACGGTCGTGGTGGAAAGTAAGATTAATAGCAGTTGCACTCACCATCGCGCTTGCGACGCTGATAGTTTCTGCGCTCGCAATCGTCCTGTACGGCGGAACAATTGGCGACACTCTTGCATCGGCTTATGGACTGACTGATGCATTCAACATTATGTGGACGATTCTCCAGTGGCCCATAGCGCTTGGATTTGTGTTGTTTACCTTTAATTTGATTTACAACGTCGCTCCGAATGTGCCGCGGCATAGACGCCGGTGGTTATCGCCTGGTGCGTTTGTCGCAGTCGCACTCTGGTTAGCGATCTCTTTTCTGTTTCGCCTCTATCTTCATTTCTTCAATTCTTACAGTGTGACTTACGGTTCTCTCGGAGCGTTGATCATCCTCATGCTTTGGTTCTATCTCACAGGAGTTGCTATTCTGATTGGCGGCGAAGTTAATGGTGAACTTGATCCGGAGTGCAATCGAAGTGAGGCGAAAGCGAAATGATCGACTGTTGTGCTTGATTGGTCTAGCCCTGATCGTGTGCTGGGTGGCAGAAGCTCCTGCACAACGTAAGACTAAGAAGAAGGAAACGGCGCCGGCTCAAACCGAGCTCGATAAGCTGAGAGCGGAATTCGTGAGTGCGACAAAGGAATACAAATCGAGTTTGGAAAGGCTGGTCGTTATTTATGAGCGCAACGCGGTTGACGCTGAGGAGAAATTAAGCTCAGCGAAGAAGCTGTTTGCTGAGGGGTTGGTCTCCAGAAGCGAGGTTGATGAAAACGAGCGAAACCTCCAGGCCCAAAAGGCAAAAGTCTCCGAAACGCGCAAACAAATGGAGACCGCCGATACTCAGATTGCCGATGTGCTGGTCGAGGCAAATGCCGATGCTGAATTAGCGAGGAATCTCAAAGCTGCGAAGAATGGACTGCTGAGGAGTGGGTCATATATTCGTTTTACTGGTTCAGCCGGATGGGGCTTAAGCGAGGCATGGAAAATTCAACGCTATTTCTCCGATACATTTCATAAGCAGTTGCCCATCGCGATTTTTGGTCAAGGTGCGATACATGAAAAGTGGCGTTTGGACCACCGAAACTCGATGGACATTTCGCTTCATCCAGATAGCTCAGAAGGCCAGGCTCTGCTGAGTTTTTTACAGAGAAACGGAGTTCCATTTCTCGCGTTTCGAGCGGCAATTCCCGGGACTGCGACTGGACCACACATACACATCGGCCGTCCTTCACATCGATATTGAGCAGCTTAACCTCCACGGAAAATGAGTGAAAATGAGAAGAATCGTGCTTACACTTTTACTGACCTCTCTCTTCGCGCTGACGGCTGAGGCATCTGGCGGTCAAATGAAGGAAGTCTTAACAGAGAAACAGGCCTCTCATCTCGCGGGACTTGCGCTGAAGTGCGTTAGTCGCGAGTTTCCCAACAAACCCGAACACGTTATTAACAATGATGGTGACGTCAAAAGTCCAAAGATACTGCATCCGGCCTTTTATGGATGTTATGACTGGCATTCCTCGGTTCACGGTCACTGGATGCTCGTGCGCCTACTAAAAGTTTTTCCAAATTTGCCCGAGGCGCCACAAATAAGAAAGGCGCTAAATGCAAACCTGTCAGCTGAAAATCTTCGCGCAGAAGTGGCGTATCTGAAGGAACCCAATCGTCAATCGTTCGAACGAACTTACGGTTGGGCATGGCTCCTGAAACTCGCTGAGGAACTGCATTCATGGGATGACGTTGATGGCGACGTTTGGGCAGAAGCTATTCAACCTTTAGCTGACGCAATAGTGCAGTCGTATAAGACTTTTCTGCCAAAACAAAATTATCCAATAAGAACGGGAGTTCATCCGAACACCGCATTTGGACTTTCTTTCGCCTTTGATTATGCGAAGGTAGTTGGCGATCGCGAGTTCGCGTCTTTACTTGAAGAGAGAAGCCGTAACTATTTTGAAAAGGACGTCAATTATCCGGGTGCCTGGGAGCCCGGAGGCGAAGACTTTTTCTCTCCTGCATTAATGGAGGCCGATTTGATGAGGCGCGTGATGAAGCCAGAGCAATTCAGCACGTGGTTTCGTCGCTTCTTACCTGAGGTCGCCAAGGGGCAGCCGACCAGTCTCCTACAGCCTGCGCTCGTAACAGATCGCACAGATCCAAAATTGGTCCATCTCGATGGTCTGAATTTATCTCGTGCCTGGGCGATGAATAGTATTGCTAAAGCGTTGCCGCAACACGATCCCGTTCGGACGGTGCTGCTGAATTCTGCCGAACGTCACGCGAGTGCCGGTCTGGCCCAGGTTGCTTCAGGAGACTATGCAGGTGAGCATTGGCTGGCGTCGTTCGCAATCTATTTGCTGACGCCCGACACACCGTGAAGAGCTGTCATTGGTCATTTCCGGCGATATCGAGTTGCAGGTGGCGCACGCAAGGGCCATGGCTCAGATTGGGTCAATTCTGACCACGGAACAAAAGACGCAGTTGGCGGCTCGACGTCCCAGCAGACCAGAAGGACCGCCACCAGCTAACTAACCAGGACAAACTTAGGCGCTCCCCAGATGGCAATACTGGGCAGGCGATGATGACCCTGGATTAATACCGGACCTCTTCAGGGTCATCGAGGGAATTCGCCTGCCTGGATTGCTATAGACCCCAGAACTCCTCAATTTTTTCTGCAAGCCACTACCCACCTGATCGTTCAGATATCGGGCGATTGACTCAGTTATAATTCGGGCCGTCACCTCTTCGGTAATTCTAAGGTCGAATTCTCGTTTTCCCTGGGTCAACCAGCGTTCAAAAATTGAACTTCAAACGATTTCATCCATGAAAACAATCATCTCAATTACCGCTCTTGCCTTTCTGCTCCTTCACTCAATCTTTCAGCAATCTGATTTCAGCCAGACTAAGACAGAGGCGGAACGACTTTACGCCGCGGGGTCGTACGCCCGGGCGAACGAGATGTACGCGAAAATCGATAAAACGAAGCTAAGTGTCCCGGACCGTAGCTGGGTTGAATTCCGATTGGCCGACACCTCGTGGCGTGCTCAGGCCGCTACGCAAACCTCTGATTCGACGATCTTCGAAACGGCTCAGAAACAGCTGGAAGAAATCATACGGAGTAACGACAAACCGGAAGACCGGGACCTGGTGTGGGCCGAAGCGCACGAATCCCTTGGTGACATGTTTTGGTTGAGGCAGTACCAGATGAACTGGGGCCTTGCATGGCCACACTACCAGCAATCGCTTGACTGGTGGGCGGGCCAACGGTCGATCGATGAAGCACGCGGGCGTTTTTTGAGAATCGTCTACAAGGCGGCCGAGCCTCCAAGTGCCGTTGAGTACAATTACTATGGCTACTACGGAAATTACATTCCTCTTACTACGCTGGAAGACGCTCTCAAGATTAGCACCACAGAGACTGATAAATCTCATCTGCACTTTCTCATTGCAATGTCGCTTCGATACACGGGCGGCGATTGGACCAGTCGCCAACGAGTTCCAGATGAATTCGAAGAAGCACTGAAAGCAGGCAAACAATCACCTTGGTATGACGATGCTCTCTTCGCTTATGCAGAGTGGATGAATAGTAACGGTGTTGTGGTTCAGGTTAAGGAGGGTGAATGGCAGCAACAACCCGACTATGTGAAAGCGCTTGAGCTATACCGCCGGCTGGTGGCTGAGTTTAAGAAAGGCGAAACTCGCTTCTACGATAATGCGCAGCAGCAGATCACTAATATTACCTCTCCAAATTTGGCAGTGGGGGTTGCCAACGTATTTCTTCCCCAATCTGAGATTCAATTCTTTATTAGCGCGCGCAATGTTCCGTCGGTGGATCTGTCTCTGTTCAGAGTTGACCTTAATCCCGATCTAAGGTTAGTGGGCGAGGATCCCAACGCTTCAGTAGGCTTGTGGTTGCAGAGGGTCTCGCTTGTTGGTAAGCGTCCCGTTAAATCGTGGACTGAAAAGATCGACTCCACGGCCTACAAGCAAACCAGCAATCAAGTCAGACTTAACGAGAAGTTACCAGTCGGCTCCTACGTCCTGGTTGCCAATGGTTCAGGTGCGAACGTGCGCGAACTGATTTTGGTTAGCGACGCTTCATTGGTCCTGATGTCGGACTCCAAGCAAGCATCAGTATACTTTGCCAACGCCATCACTGGAGCGCCCATTCCAGACGCCAATGTAGTTCTTTGGGATGGCTACAATGTCAACAATACCTGGACATGGAAGAGACTGGTCCAAACGACCGACCATGATGGTTCAGCCCATTTTGGATTGACTCCTGAATTCTCCACTCATGTTCTGCTGGCGATCGGCGATAGTGATGCGCGGCAGGCTTTTACAATGAGTAACTCTTACTATGGGTCGGGGTCAGCTGACTGGCGCATCTATGCTTTCACCGATCGTCCCGCATATAGACCAAAAGAAACTTTGCAATGGAAATTCATAGCTCGACGTTATGCTCAGGGGCAATACACCACTCCTGCAAATCAAACGATCGAATATCAGATCAATGATCCTCGAGGCACGAAAGTCTCAGACGGCAAAGCCATCTTGAACGCATTTGGAAGTTCATGGGGTTCCCTCGAACTAAAGGAGGAGCTGCCGTTGGGCGAATACAACATTCAGTTCTGGGATGCGGGCCGTACGAGATCAATTGGTAGTGCCCGTTTATTTAGACTTGAAGAATACAAGCTCCCGGAATTTAAAGTTGCGGTTAAAACCCCCGAGGAGAACGGAAAACGAAAGGCCTTTCGCCTGGGCGAGCAGGTCGAGGTAAACATTCAGGCTGACTACTATTTTGGCGGGCCAGTCAGCAATGCCAGCGTCGAGGTAGTGGTTTATCAGAAGCCTTACTTTCAATACTGGCCGCGAACACGCGAATACCCCTGGTACTACAACGATCTGGATTTTCAGCGACGTGGTTACTATGGAAACGGTCAGGTGCTCAAACGGGAGACCATAAAAACCGACGCTACAGGTAAAGCGCTCCTGACCTTTGAAACTCCTCGAGAGAACTACAATCAGGATTTCGAGTATCTCATCGAAGCTCGCGTGACTGATTCATCCCGAAGAGAAATTCTGGCCAGCGATTACGTGCGCGTGACTCGCCAGCGTTATTACGTGGAAGCTCGTCCAGACCTCATGGTTTGCCGGCCAAAGGATAAACTGACCATCGACTTCAAGGCTTTCGATGCAAACCAACAGCCCATTTCCACCACCGGTAAAGTTCAGGTCAGCCGGCTCTATATGTGGGAAATCTGGACCGATCCAAAAGGTCGTGAAGTGCAGGGAGAAGAGTTACGACGGTTACGAGCCAGTGGTGAGATTCCTACGACTCCTAATGCAATGTGGAAACGGAGGTTTTACGGATACAAAGAGGAATCGATTCTCAATTCGACGGTTACAACAAATTCGGACGGGGTGGGCCAACTGACCTTCCAGCCCGAACGTGAAGGCTATTACCGTGTCTCCTGGCAGAGCTCGCAAGGTGTAGATTCCAAACGCGATCGATTTCTACCTCCGGTGAAGGCCGAGACATCGGTCTGGGTCGCCACCAACGCGTCTTCAGATCTAGGTTATCGCAGCGGTGGAGTCGAAATAATTGTCGACAAGGATACTTTCAGGGCAGGGCAAACGGCAGTCGTGATGCTGACCGTGCCGACCAACGATCGTTATGTCCTCTTCACGATCGAGGCTGACACAGTGTTGAGCTCTCAACTGGTCCATATCACCGGGAATACCAAACTAATCGAGGTCCCTATCAGTGAGAAGCATGTGCCGAACATTTTTCTTCGGGCGGTAATGGTTAGCGATCTTCAATTATTTCAGGATTCAAAGGAAGTAGTGGTTCCCCCGGCGAAAGAGTTTCTGACGGTCGCGGTTAAATCGGATCGCGACCAGTACCTGGCACGTGAAGAAGGTACGATTTCTATCAAGACCACCGACCATGCTGGCAGACCGGTTTCTGCAGAGGTTGCGCTTGGTCTTATCGACGAGTCAGTTAAATACATTCAACAGGACTATGCAGGTGATCCGCGGCAGTTTTACTACGGCGCTAAGCGAGCTTTCACAGTTCAGTTGCGCAGCAGCTTCGAACAAAAGCCCTATGCAAAGTTGATCGAGGTCGATGGAAAAGTGGTAAACGAAAAGGATCTAGCTCAACGAGATGAGGATGAGCGTCGCGCGTCTGGTGACGTTCTCGACTCGCTTAGCTTTTCCAAAGAGAAAGCTCCTGCCGCGACACCTGTGGCAGAATTTGGCTCCCAATCAGGCATGGCTAAATTCGAAGGGCGAGCAGACGCCAGGATAGGTGCTATTGCGGGCGCCAAAATCACCGAGCTTCCGAAACAAGGCGAGGCTCCCGTTCAAGTCCGGAGCGACTTTCGTTCAACGATTTTTTGGCAGCCTGACGTAACGACAGGTCCAGACGGGAGCGCCACCATAAAGGTGAAATATCCAGACTCGCTAACAACCTGGCAGGCTACCGCTCGTGCAATTACAACAGGCAATCAGGTCGGAATTGGGGATACTTCAACTCGAACCAAACAACCTCTGATAGTTCGTCTGCAAGCGCCAAGATTCTTCGTCGTTGGCGATCAGGTTACTGTCTCGGCGGTTCTCAACAACAATACCGATCAGTCGATGCGGGTATCACCGGGCTTAGTTGCAGAGGGGCTGAACGTAACCGGCCAAATTGTCGATGGGCGAAGTGTTGCAGTTACTCAATCGACAATAGATGTTCCTGCAAACGGCGAAAAACGAGTTGATTGGGTGGTCCAGGTTACTCATGCCAGCAACGCAAAGTTAAAAGTTGAGGCGAGAGGACCTAAGTATTCGGATGCGATGGAGAAGTCGTTTACAGTTTATGAGCACGGGATCGAAAAGTTTATTTCGCGGTCCGGAAAAATGCGCGGAGACAATGTCGCTATCTCTCTCGAACTGCCTCGCGAACGTAAGCCTGAATCCACCCAGGTGACGGTGCAAGTGGCTCCCAGCATGGCAGTTACGATGCTCGACGCACTGCCGTACCTGATTAATTATCCCTATGGCTGCACTGAGCAGACCATGAGTCGTTTCCTGCCAGCAGTCATAACAGTTAAAACGCTAAAGGACCTTGGACTAAAACCGGAAGTGGCAATGGGCAAGGTTTTCGGCGGTGTCGAACAGTCGACTGCGGATGCCACTCATCCAAAAGGTAAACATGACTTAAAAGAGCTCGAGGCAATGACCAAAGCGGGCCTGGAACGACTGTACGACTTCCAGCACTCAGACGGAGGTTGGGGGTGGTGGAAGGAAGGCACGAGTGATCACTTCATGACCGCTTACGTGCTCTGGGGCATGACCCTGGCGCGGCAGGGAGGAGTTGACGTAAACACGGATGTGATGAGTCGTGCGGCCGATTTCCTCGATAAGGAACTGGTTGAAGAGGAAGGGAACTACGATGCGCAGTCATGGATGCTCCATGCATTGGCAGCTTTCCATGCGGCGAACAATCAACGTGAAGTTACAAAATTTCAGAATAAGGCCTTCGAGAACATCTGGAACAACCGAGATAAGTTGAATGCCTATACGCGGGCTTTGTTGGCACTTGCAGCACATGACTTGGGATTTAATGATCAGGCCAGGGTTCTTATTCAGAACCTGGAAAATGGAGTCAAGATCGATAATCGACCTGATAATTCAGTGCTGCAACGGAATGCAGGAAGTTCAGATCCTTCGGTAATTGCTACTGCACACTGGGGTGAAGATGGGATTTACTGGCGGTGGTCCGACGGCGGAGTCGAAGCTACGTCTTTTGCATTGAGAGCCTTGTTGGCGATTGACCCGACAAACAAACTCGTCGAGCCAGTGACGAATTGGCTTGTCAAAAATCGGCGCGGCGCCCAGTGGAGTAACACTCGCGACACTGCAATTGTTGTTTTGACGCTAAACGACTTCTTGCGGGTAAGTGGCGAAGCGAAATCGGCTGTGGGTTATGACGTGTTGGTAAACGGCGCAAAGGTTGCCAGTAAACAGATCGCAGTTGACGACCTTCTCAGTGCGCCAAGCAAATTTGAAATCTCAAGAGAATTGCTTAGAGACGGTCAGAACGAAATCCGCATCGTGAAAAAGAATGGCAATGGACCACTCTACTTTTCGGCCCAGGCCGAATTTTTCAGTCAGGAGGAGCCGTTAAAGGCGGCGGGAAATGAGATCTTTGTCAGACGCCAGTACTTCAAGTTGGTCAACCACCCGACTCTGCTCAAGGGAGTTGTTTCAGAGCGGGTGCCGCTCAACGACGGTGAAACAGTGAAGAGTGGAGATCGCATCGAGATGGTTATGACGGTCGAGACGAAAAACAATTACGACTACCTGCTTTTTGAGGATCTAAAACCGGCGGGCCTTGAGGCAGTGCAGATCACCAGCGGAGGAAATTTGTATATTCGAGAATTGAAGTCAGGAGCTCTCGGCAGCAATAAAATCGAGACTACAAACTTCAATCAGGACGCTGACTTTACAGGACGCAGCGTTTGGGTCTATCAAGAGCTGCGCGACCGCAAAGTGGCAATGTTCGTTGACCACCTGGCGCAGGGCGTTTGGCAGCTTAGTTACGAACTTAGAGCAGAGTCGCCTGGTGTTTTTCACGCTCTACCCGTACTGGGCCACGCGATGTATGTCCCTGAGATTCGGACTAATGGCACCGAAGTTCGAATAAAGGTTACTGACTAAATGGTGGCTGTCCCTAGCGCAGTTCGTCGACCCTGGCTTTTGCTTCCCGGAGCATGGCTTTAAATTTTCCGAACTCATCGAGCGACATTGTCGTCACTGCTTTCTCGCAGATTCCAGTGGTTAAAGTGACTGCAGTGCCCCGATTAGTCTGACGGAAAGTAACCAGTTCCAGGTCACCTCGCGTCTGGTAGCGAGCTTCGAAGCCCGTGAGTTTGGTCGAGGTCTCGTCAATGCGACTCAAAGAATCAATCGCGCCAAGCAGCGGGTCGATCTCGTCATAGTCTACAAAAGCTCGATTATCGTTAGGTCGATCCCCACCTTCTCGCAAGGCAATCACCAGGCCCTTTGCGGTGCTGTTCTGCCCCGGCTCATGCATCTCCACGGCGTCTACTCGAATCCCCCGCACTTCAATGGTGTTTATCCTGGTGAAGCCTTTTATGATGATCGTCGAATAACGCTGGTCCAAGCTCTCTAGTTTTGTTCTCGGCTCGTAGGGTTCACATGTGGCCCGCCGCCAGAACTGAGGCCCGGGCGTTTGGGCGGAGACGGTTGCGGCAAGTGAAAACGACGATATGAGCAGGAACAACTTCAGACGCTTCATTGGAAATCTCTCCTGAGATCAGAGTTACGCACAGCTTAGGAAAACGAACATGCGTTAATTATATTCGGGAGAGAAGTAATGACACTCCCACTTCACAGATTGAACTTTGTTCCAGAAATGATCGCCCCCCCAATGCACAACCTCTTCTGCCGGACCGCGCGCGGCCTCGCGGGCCCAATTTGAACAGCCGCCAATTAGAGTGCGTGGACGCGGGCGGTCCGGCAGAGGTCGAGTGGTGCAAAGGCGCAATCATACAGCACCACAAGCTACACAAAGTAGCTCGCGCGCTGTCGCTTATTAACCCCTGCGCCGAGGTTCTTACAGTCGCTTCACTCGTGGTTCGGTAGTGGCGAGCAACACGCCGCGGTGTTTTAGGTTGCGCTTGCGAAGGTTCGACTGGCTTATACTTTAACCATGACTGACGATTTCTATTGCGATGAGGTTCTAAGCGGCCGAACTCCGGTTAAGACGGTGTTCGAAAGTGACGAGGTCCTCGCGTATCATCACACGAAACCCTTCTGGCCTATCCACATTGTTGTAATTCCTAAACGGCATATCTCATCTTTGTTGGCCCTTCAGGAATATGATGATCGACTATTGCTTGAATTGTTCAGAGTTATTAAACAAGTGGCGCAGCAAGTGGTCCAGGAAAGAGGAGCATGTCGAATATTGACGAACCTGGGCCAATACCAGGATTCGAAGCACCTTCATTGGCACATCAATTCTGGAGAACCATTAAATAAGGAACAGGACCTATAGTCATATAGGTCCCATTAACTCTACAGATGGTCAGACCATTTGCGATCGGGCCTGTTCGGCGCGAGCTGCTCCAATAGCAGTTTCGACTTTTTTTACTTCTTCCGGAGGAGGCAAGACAGCTTTCATACCCAACGACTCTATCCAGAGTTCTCGACACCAACCTTTGGTGTGATAGAGATGTTCGTCTTCCTCGTCTTCGACCTGGTCGTGAGCCTGCTTCAAGACCTTGGCGAGTTCGCCCTTGGCTTGTTTCACGACTTCTCCGATCAAATGCCAATTTTGATGGTCCTTGGTCTCAGCCAGGACAACAGCCTCACACGCCACCAGTTGGGCAGCGCCCGGTTTTCCGTCGCTAAGCGCAATCTCCATCGATTTAACTAAACTCTCACCAATGGTCTTTACTACTTTTCGCCCTGGTGTCTGTTCGTTCGGATTAAGTCCAAGTCTAGTCAACACCTCTTGAACCACCTGAACATGCTTCTTTGTTTGTTCCAGGTACTCTTCCCACTCTTCCTTCAAGTCATCGTTTTGTGCGCAGCGAATAGCGGTCGTGTATACCTCTACGCCACCCAACTCAGTTTCGAGTGCCTGATACAGAAGTTCCCGCACTTGTTCGTCTTTCATAAACCCTCCTTGAAAAGATTTTCCAGCGTGCGGGATCCGTTTAGGCAATAGCTAGGCCATTGTGAATGAGGGACATAAGAGTCAATTTTTGGATTTAGGTTGCAGCGGTCCCTTCGGGAACATCATCAGGTGTTCTATTAAAATACGTGCAGCCGTATGAAACAGCCTGACAGGCGTACTAGCCGCGGACTTTGATCGGCCAGTTTATTGAACCATTTCCTGGGTCCCGGGCTTAAATTGAAAGAGTGCGACCGATACGGCCAGCTTAGTCCTGCCAACGAAGTGCATAAACACCGGAACAACGCGGCCGTTATAGGCGGAGATGCCGGTGTAATCTCCAAAGAATATGTGCGAGTTGGCCTCGAATTCAGGGAGGTCGAGCTTGTGATTGGTAAATGTTCGACCCCCATCAACACTCCGCGCCATGACCAGTTCCGTGTTTGCTCCCTTTGTGTTACGGCGATCATAAAAGACGAGGTTCAGAGAGCCGTCGATAGGGTCAATCGACATCCAGGTAAAAAATTGAGTCTTTCCATTTTTCAAAGGATCATTATTGACCCGAACGGGGGCAGTCCAACTCTCACCACCATCTTTTGATGACATTACGAAGACGTCTGGATCGCCATTCCGTGCGTCGATCCAATTTACATAAAGAGTTCCTTTGTTTGGACCGTCGCTCAGATCAACTCCGGTGACAGGCATCCCGTTGGCGCGATCGAGTCCCTCGACCGAGAAATCCCAGCCGCCAGGAAAGTCTCCAATCACTTTGTCTTTGCCGAATGTAAGACCGCCGTCGGACGATTTATCAAATACCAGACCCAGGGGTCCGGCCCAAACTACATAAACTTCGCCCTTTGGACCAACGGCCGGCACGGCTCCTTCGACGGTGTTGTCACTGTCCACACAATCTCCCCCAACGTCTGAAATCCGAATCGGCATGGAAAAGGTTCGGCCCTTATCCGTTGATCGAGAGAAGTAGATTTGAGATTTGTGCTCGGGGTTATTACTGCCATAGACATCGAATCTGGTCCACGCGATATACACGTTTCCGCTAAAGCGCGAGGCAGAAGCATTGTCGACTACCAACCCGGGTTTATCTTCGAAAGGGATAACTGTGTTTATGTGATTTACGACTGGCGTTCCGTCGGTCCAGGTGAGACCGCCATCATTCGAAACATTTACGATCATTCCGTTCTCGGCTCGCAGCGGTCGTTGCGTCCTGATGCCATCGAACGAGAGGTGAGCGTGATAAGCAGTGCCGTCGCTTCCGAAGGCAACTACGTCGTCACCTTGAAACAGGTTTTTTGGATCCGAGATAGGTATAGTTTTCCAGGTTTTGCCGCCGTCCATCGATACGTAGTTGTAACTTCCAGCACCGGGTTTGGGCGGTCTACCCGACTGAAATGACGCCGCCACGATGTTGTCCGGGTTCTTCGGGTTGATAGCCACGGTGACCTCAGCGGGATTGATCGCATCCGGCTCGTTGATCTGAACTACTCTTTGTGACTTTGCCAGTTGAGGAGTTACGGCACACAATATTGCCGCGAGTAAGATTTTTTTGATCATTTTGCTTTTGTGCTCTGTGTTGTTGCTGTGGTACGTCTTACAGGCCCAATGGTTTCAAAACACAAAGTACAAAGGAGAAAGCACAAAGCGCAAGAGAACGGGCCAACGTAACGCGAGATTTAATAAAATGGATCGACTCAAGCAAGGCCTAGAGTACGGTACCGCGAGCGAAGCGACCAGATGACCACACTCAACAGGGCCATGCGTAGAATCGCAGCAGCAAGGTGAGTGCGGCATCCGGTCGCTGCGCTCGCGGTACTGTAGTGGTCGTGCTTTACATTTTGTGCGACGTAGTGGTTTACAATTGGTGATTTCAACGAACAACGAACCGCAGAAAAAAGAAGTGACTGAAGAAATCAAAACGGTCGAGCCGATGTTTAGCGGGCGCGATGCCGATCTCTGGCCAGTATTAACTGACGCTCAGATGGCGAGGATTGGCGCGCACGGTCGTCAGCGAAAGATCTCGGCCGGCGAAGTGTTGGCAAGAGAGGGCGACCTCGCGACGCATCTGTTCGTCATAACTGCGGGCGAAGTTGAATTGATCCGTCCATCAGAAGATGGACCAGAGCTCATCGCAATCTATACCAGGGGGAAATTTACCGGAGAAATAAACATGCTATCCGGTAGACGTGGGTTCGTTACAATTCAGGCTCGAACAGACGGTGAAGTTATCGAAGTTACCCGGGAAGAATTATTAAGTCTTGTCCAGACTGATAGCGATCTCAGTGATATCCTGATGCGAGCGTTTCTCCTGCGCAGGCTCGAGCTGATCGCGCACGGCTTCGGAGACGTTATTCTCATGGGCTCCTTATTCTGCGCCGCAACTCTCCGAATTAAAGAGTTCCTGACTCGGAACAATCATCCCTACTCATTTGTGGATCTGGATGAAGACGCGGGCACCCAGGAGTTGCTCGATCGGTTTCATATTGACGAAGGTGACATTCCGGTTTTGATTTGCCGGGGCCAGATCGTGTTGCGAAATCCTCAGAATCACGAGATTGCCGAGGTTCTCGGTTTTAATGAAACGATCGATTCGGTACATCTTCGCGATTTGCTGATTATCGGTGCTGGTCCATCGGGATTAGCCGCAGCGGTTTACGGAGCATCGGAGGGGTTAGATGTTCTAGTCCTCGAATCCGATGCGCCTGGGGGGCAGGCTGGCTCAAGTTCAAAAATTGAGAACTATCTTGGCTTTCCGA
>DASROI010000427.1:0-4703 GCA_035646955.1 Pyrinomonadaceae bacterium | reverse complement strand
GTTTGGCGGCTGAGCGCTTGCCTGGAGAAAGACCTCGACAACCTCTTCTAGCCAAAGGTGTTCGTCACGACGCTTGAAAGTGGACCAGATGTTTGAGTCTACCGCGCGGAACGCAAAGAAGATGAATTTGTCGGAATAGAGTATGCGAGCTTCCGTTTTTATGTTTGAGGGAGTTCCATCGCGATTGTTGACAAACTCACCTACCGGCATCGCTTCTTTCCACGCTTTCTCATCGAGGCGGCCATCGATCTGTATCGGCTGATCTACTCGCGCAACCTCGTAGACCGGGAGTCGCGAATCCTGGGCCAACACACTGAGTCCGCTAAACAGAAGTGTGAGAGCGGTCAGTAAAAGTTTCATGATTGGATTGATCAAGTGTCAACTCCTCGGACACTTCCTTTGCGCTGAAAGAATCAAGCGGCAATACTCCCAACAAAGGTCACAAACCCAGATTCACTCTGCGGTCCTCCGCGTTCCTCGCCGTGGCTGATGCTACTTCCGTCGAGCCGATCGGTTGGCGTCGACCCTAACGCAGAGTGACGCAGGGAACCGGAGAGTGACGCAGAGATGACTACCAATGGTGCACCAAGGCCGGCTCCAACAAATCATGTGGGAGCGAACGGCCACTGTTTAGTTTGCCGCGACCAAATAATGAATGACAACAAACCCAGGACAAGTGTCCCCAGTCCAAATGCAATGATGATCCAGTTTGTCGTTGCAAACACGAAGATCCAACCAAAAAGCGCCAGTAGGTTCGGGATCGGATAGAGCCAGATTCGATAGGGCCGGTTCATACCGGGTTCGTTTCTTCTGAGCAACGAGACCGCAAGAATCTGTCCAATGAACTGAATCAAAATGCGCGTTGTGATTAACGCGTCGATTACCATACCCAGCGAGAAGAAGCTACAGATGATTGCAATAGCACCGATTACAATCAATGAGACATAAGGAAAGTTTTTTCGCGGATGGAGCCGTCCAAAAACTTTAAAGAAGTATCCATCGATTGCTGCCGCATAAGGAACCCGAGAGTAGCCGAGCAGCAGTGCGAATACCGATCCAAATGCGGTCCATAACACCATCGCCGTAAAGATAGTTGCTATGTGTCCTCCGTAGATCCTTTCCATGAAGATTGAAACGATAAAGCTGGATTCCGGATGTTTGTCGGCCGGAACAAATTCACGCCACGGCACGACGCCAATTACCGAAAAGTTAATTGCGATGTAAATCAGCGCGACGGCTATGACACTAATGATGATCGAGCGGGGTATGGTCCTCCCGGGTTCTCTTACTTCGTCGCCGATGTAGCAGATATCGTAATAGCCGAGGTAATCGAAGATTCCAATTCGCGTCGCAGCTCCGAGACCAAAGAAAAATCCGAGTGAAAAATTGAAGGCGCCAGGCGGAAAGTCAAAAGCCAGTCCTGAATTGAAATGGAATGCCCCGGTTATGATCACCACGAACGTCGTTAGAATTGTTCCCACCCACAAACTAACTGTGAGTTTTCCGATGAAGGTGATCTTCCGATACAACAAAGCAATGTTGAGTAACCCGAGTCCAACTATCACCGCCAACGACTCGAACCCGCTCATGTCTTTCCAGATGTACCCGAGGTATTGAGTAAAACCCAGGTAGCCCGAGGCAATCTCGAGTGGTCCACTAAGGATGAACTGCCAGATAAAGAGAAAGCCCATCATGCGCCCGTACGTTTCACGCCCGTAACCTTCTCGTAAGTAGACGTACGAGCCGCCTGAACCGGGCATGGCGGCTCCGAGCTCACTCCAGATCATTCCGTCAGAAATCGTGATAACGAGCGCCACCAGCCATCCGAGCATAGCTTGAGGACCACCGAGCGCCGTCAGCAGTAGCGGGATCGTGATGAATGGTCCAATCCCAATCATGTTGGTCATATTCAAGGCTGTCGCCTCAAGCAGACCAAACCGCCGAATCAAATGTGGTTGTTCCATCTTTGGAGTGCGCTTTGTCAAACGGCTTACGCCGCAATCAAATGATCAAGTTGCGAGATCGCTCAGTACCGAAGCGTAAAAACATTGTCCGAAAAAACAAGAAGTTGATTGTTTGTATTACAGAGCAAGCCAAATCAGGACAGCACTGCCTCACTAAACTTCAATCCCGTCTGACTCCCCTGCCACTTGAAATCGACCCTACCCTCAACTTCGCCGTCTCCATCCACGACCTATAATCATTCCCAACTCCACCCTTAAGTCCCGGATCATCTTTCCTGAACCCGATCTCTTTATTCGGATCTGCAATGCCTCCAATTGGAACATCGTGGCCTGAATTGAAGAATGTATTGTCGCGATGAACAAACCCGGATAGCGCCGTGCCAACGCCCGACGTTTGATAAAGCATCGTTTCGTCGACCACGCCTGAAAGAACAAAAATATTCCTCGTCAGGGTTAAGCCCTCAGTCTTTACCAAGCGCACTGAGCGCCCACAACTCTTTGCCGGACTATCAACTTCGTTGCCTGGACGAACCAGCAGCACTCCACGCTCACCTATCCCAACAAATGTGTTGTTAGTCACCACGGCGTTCTTTGCAGCCCAAATTGAAATCGGCTCGACCGGTCGTTCGCCTGGCCTTGTCGACACAACCAGGTTGTCGCGAGCGGTCATGTCGTATGACTCAAAGAAAGCAAACGAGCAGGGATCACCATATTTCCCATCTACAAAGAGATCCGGATCCGTAGAACCTCCGGCAAAAGCGGAGCCCGAATTATCTACAAACACATTAGCTTCGATAAGAACGCGACTGCCCCCTCCCTTTGAAACGACGCCGCGGTAGCAATTACGGATCAGATTTCGTCGTACCACTACGTCATCACTACAAGGAAGATCTATCGCTGGTTTGCGCTGCGAGTTCTTCCCATCAAAGAGTTCGTTGTCTTCGATTGTGATGTGATGTGCTTGATTAAATTTGATCAGATACAAGCGGGAGTCGTCTTGCATTGGATCATAAGCGGCGGTGCAACCGGTGGGCGGACACTCGTAATGGACCTTGCAGTTTCGCACCGTAATAAAGCTCGTCCATAGCGATCTTTCATACCATGCGGCTGTGTAACTTCCTGGAGGATCGTTTGTCTTCACCTTGTTATAGCTATCGTCAGGCTCGTAGACGCTATCGCCATGGATACCGTCACGCCGTGAGTTTAGCTTCCGACCAGTGTCGTCGCTGTAGTATGGATTTGGATTGATGTCGAAACCATCAATGACGATACCGCTCGCCAGGTGAAAACGGACGTGGTCTAAGATGACTCCGTATTTCGATTCCGCGCGGATAGTTAAAGGTTTCTGAGGGTCGTAGCGGTAGATTCCAATCGTATCCGGCCGCCCCTTTAACGGCGGATGTGGATCATCACGGTCAAGCTGATCTGCGAGGGTTAAGACTAGATCGAGTCCGCCCCATTTAGCTTCCCGACCGGCTTTCCGATAGTCACCATTCTTCGCGACAATCGTGTCCCCGCTACCAACATGTTGCAGCGCTTCGCGCCAGGTCTTGAAAGGCCTGCTGTAACTTCCGTCCGCGCGGTCGTCTCCGTCGAGTAGGTGCACGAATACGGTCTTCGCACCTGCAACGCCCGAGGTAATATGAACCAACAATAAAATGAGACAGATGACTGGTGTTATTCGCAGAGTCATTGGCTCTCCGCTTCTGCTTTAACCCAGTTACCATTCAGCATCACTCGTTTCACTTTGCGCATGTTGCTGATGTTTTTTAACGGATCTCCTTCAACCATCAGGAGGTCCGCAATTTTGCCGGTCTCCACGGTTCCCAGCCTATCGTCGATCCGAAAATAACGAGCGTTCTGCAATGTGCCGGCGACTAGAGCTTGCATGGGCGTCAAACCCGACTCTACGAGCAATTCGAGTTCGCGTTGATAAGCCCAGCCTCGTTTTGCGTGAGGCACGTCCGAATGCGAGCCAACCACAATTTTCGCGCCCGCTTGCTGGGCCAGTCTCACAAAAGTCTCCATCTGTTTAAAACCATGGACGTGAACCTCGGTGGTGTCTTTGTCGCCCGTTTGTTTTTCAAAAACAGCAAGTGTGGGAGAGACGAAAATTCCCTGGTCAACAATCAGCTTGAAGAGGTCTCGCGCCTGTGGAGTGTCAAAATTGATGGTGTTCCAAACCTGGTAACGACCTTCGCGGCGTGCGTTGTTATCGGCCAGCATTGCCTGACGATATTTTTCAGCATCTCGCAGTGGCAGTAAGGCCGTACCAAACGAGGTGGCATGTTCAATGCCATCGATACCTGCCCGGATGGCGTCTCGCGCATCAACAATTTCGAGGTGGCCCATCACTGGAATACCGCGACTGTGAGCGGTGTCAATCGCAACCTTGATTAGCGCAAGCGGGAGACGGAAGTAGACTTTTATGGCTGATGCTCCGTCATCTGCAAAACGATTAACAGCCAACCGCGTTTCGTCTGGATCCCTGACAATGTAGGAGTCCGCCGGATATGCAGGCGGCGGAGAATCGAGGTGTGGTCCACAAAGAAACAGCCGGGGTACGGTAGCTGGAGACTTCCGCGCTGTGTCGTATGCTTCGATCCACTGGCCAGGATCGCGAAGGGACGTGACGCCGTGGGAAAGGTACAGCGCGGGTAACGGGTCGTCTCCGTCAATGTGGAAGTGTGCGTCGATCAATCCGGGCAAGAGCGTCAGACCTTTTGCGTCAACAATTTC
>DASROI010000426.1:0-4478 GCA_035646955.1 Pyrinomonadaceae bacterium | reverse complement strand
TAATGTCGAGTGTGCCATCCGGTCGCTTCGCTCGCGGTACTGTACTAAATGCTCGACACACCAAGATTAGAGTTTTTGTGCAAAGCCTCATGCAAGAATTACTCTGAAGCTCGATCTGTTTGTTTGGTTGAGAGATCTGCGCGAGTAGCTGCCGCAAGGGTCGGACTAGGTTGAGACTAATTCCAGGCTTTTAAACGGGCGACGAAAACGAGTTTGCTGGCATCTACACAAAAGCGCGTTTGCCAATTTACTCGCTGCGTAATTTTTGATCGGGCACGATTTTCGGGCAGTTTTAAGTCCAGGGCGAACGAAATTCTGAATGAAATAGTTATTTCTGGCTCTTTCATTGCTCGCGGAAAACTTAGCGACAGTCTCGAACGTACATTCAAAAGCTCCCTCGCTTCGTGTTATGCTGGCTTCCCGTTTTTGCCCGAAGTTACGGCCAACCAGAGCGGGTACAAAAGAACAGATAGGTTTTAGGAGGTTTGCGTGAGAAAAAGATCTTTTGCCCCGGGCATTCTTTTCCTTTTTTTAGCGTTTTTAGTTCCCGCATTCATCTTCGCCCAGCAAAATCGGTCAGCACGAAGAGCAAGTACTCCTGACCGGAGCGCCACCACCACTCCGACTACCGGCAGACCTGTTTCAGGTCCTCTCATCAAAAGTGATGTAGCAGAAGCTCTTTCGGTGATCCAGGCAAACTATATCGACGGTAAGAAATTAGATTACAACGGGGTTTTTAAGTCCTCGATCAGCGGCATGCTGAGCGTGCTTGATCCGCACTCGACCTATTTTGACCCGGTTGAATACGCGTCATTCAGAACCGAACAACGCTCGGAATATTTCGGTATCGGAGCAACCATTGAAGATCTTCGGGAAGGTTCCGACGTAAATACGTTTATTCGTGCGACTTTTGAGGAGTCTCCCGCTGCCAAAGCAGGCCTTCGTTTCGGAGACAAGATCGTTGCCGTTAATGGCGAGTCGATGAAGGGCAAGACTTATCCCGAGGTTCGGAAGTTCTTGCTTGGACCACGCGGGACTACAGTTAAGGTTACCGTCGAACATCCGGGCAATCATCAAAACGAGACAGTAAACATCATTCGCGACGCAGTCTCGCTGCCTTCTATCGCGCAAGCCTACATGCTACGTCCCGGCGTAGGTTATGTTGCTATGACCGGTGGTTTTAATATCACTACGGCTGACGAGTTTGAACAGGCTTTGAAGACGCTTCACGCTCGGGGCATGAACATGTTGGTCCTGGATCTGCGCGGAAATCGGGGCGGCTTATTGATCCAGGCGGTTCGTGTAGCAAATACGTTTCTTCAACGCGGACAGACGATCGTCTCTCAGAAGGGCCGGTTCCGCGATAGCTCACAATCCTATGCGTCGGTTAATGACAGCCCAGATGGTGTTCCCGTGGTTGTTCTGGTCAACGGAGAGACGGCGTCAGCTGCTGAAATTGTAGCAGGGGCATTACAGGATCATGATCGAGCGTTTATCGTTGGTGAGACAACATTCGGCAAGGGCTTGGTCCAATTTCCATTTCAGTTGGATTATGACTCGGCCCTATTGTTGACGATTGCAAAGTACTACACACCGTCGGGACGTTTGATTCAGCGCGACTACTCGAATGGTGGTTTCTATAGCTATTACTTCCCTGGCGGTTTGGCCGCTGACAAGAGCGGAACCGCAACACAGCAAAGTGGCCCAGAGAGTCATACCGACACCGGTCGGGCGGTTTATGGTGGCGGCGGAATTGCACCGGACGAAGTTGTAAAACCAGGTCGCATAACCGCTGCTGAAGCCCATCTACGTGACGTGCTTTTCGCTTTTTCGCTCGAATTGACCAGCGGACGCGTCCCTGGATTCGAGACCTACAAAGTTCAGCGCGCCATCGACTTTGATCACGACCTCGCGGCTGAAGACTATCCGGTTACTGATGCTCTATTCAGTCAATTGAAGAAGTTCGCCGCCAGCCATCCAAACTACAAAGCGACGGCAGATCAGCTGGATCGGGCACGAACTTTTTCGGACAGACAACTGCGCTACAACGTTCTGTCAGCTGCCTATGGCTACCGAACAGCGACACAGATATTCAATGATGCCGACCCGCAGATCGCTAGAGGCGTTGATGCAATGCCTCGTGCGCGAGAATTGGCAATTGCCGCCAGTCGCGTACGCGCGAGAGGTTAAATAAAAGTTCCGGGTGAGTCTCGCCGAGACTCACCCGGTTTTCCTTTTATCCCACTCTATTCCAGCGACAATACAATCTTTCCGAAGTTTTGATTGTTCTCCATCAGGAGATGCGCTTCGCGTATTTCTTCTACCGGGTAAACTTTGTCAACTACGGGTTTGACTGCGGCCGACGCAAGAAGCGGGACTACATGGTTAGCAAAGAGCCGGGTTGCAGTAGCCTTCTCTTCATTCGAACGTCCTCTCAAAACTGTTCCGCGAAGAGTTAAGCGTTTAGACATGACGAGACCAAAGTTGATAGTCGCGGTTGACCCTGAAGTGGTACCGACGAGGATCATTCGTCCAGTCGGAGCCATGGCTAACAAGTTAGATTCAAAGTAGCCAGCACCGACTAGATCAAGAATTACGTCTACCCCACGATTATTGGACCAGGTCTTAACTGATTCCACAAACCGATTCGGTTGCTCGGCTACAACTAGCGATCCATCCAAACCGTATTCCTTTGCTCGCTCCAATTTATCAGCTGTCCGAGACGTCCCGAACGATCGCGCACCAGTTGCACGAACTAGTTGCACGGCCGCAGTTCCGACGCCTGAGCCCGCGGCATGAATCAACACAGTTTCGCCCGGCTGCAGACCGGCCTGGGTGAACAAAGCATCGTGAGCTGTGATGAAGACTTCAGGAACAGCGGCGGCATCGGTCCAATTCAAATTATCCGGAACCCGAGCGAGGTGATTTGCGGGCACTACCACAAAGTCCGCTTGTGCTCCGCCGGCACAAATTCCAAATACCCGATCACCTACCTTCCACGAATAGACTTCCGGACCAGTTTGCGAGACCTCTCCGGCGAACTCCATTCCCGGGATGTCGGTCGGGGCGCCGGGCGGTGGTGGATACTTGCCCTGCCTTTGCAGGATGTCGGCGCGATTTAAGGCTGCTGCTCTTACGCGAACCAACACGCGATCGGCTGAGGGTGCAGGCGGATCATCGACTTCTTTAATCGCAAGGACGTCAACGTCGCCCGGTTTTGTGATGATGACTGCTCTCATAGTATTGTTTGGAAGATTAACTTCTATGTTTTACTCCACCTACTAAGATAATTGCTAAGTTAAACTGCTCATCAGAGGTATTCAGGTCAAAACTTGCTTAAATGTCCCGACCCCTGATCATTCTCAATAATTCGGCCGCAAGAACTCGAAGCGTTTGGCCCAGGATTAAATCGGAATTAGACGCGTCCAAAATCGAGTACGACACTCACATCACTTCAGCCGCAGGTGACGCCACAAATCGGACAAGGCTTGCAATTCACTCTGGAGCCCGACTCATCGTCGTAGTTGGTGGAGACGGCACTTTGAGTGAAGTCGCGGAAGGCTATTTTGAGTTTTCAACTAACGCCGAACAACTTCCGAAGCCGATCAACAGAGATGCGGTTCTAGCTGTGCTTCCGGCCGGTACTGGCGACGATTTCGCCCGGGGATTGGTTGGGAGAAGGGCACCGCTTAATTCCTGGATCAGGAATCTTACCGCAAAACTAAAATCGACGGATCACCTGTCAACGCGGTTCGTCGACGTTCTTTATGGTCGTTGCGACGACTTACAAACCCCTTTCATCTGTCTGAATGCTTCAACTATGGGTATCGGAGGCGAGACCGCATCGCGTGTGGCCTCACAGGGCAATTTCACACGTCGCTTTTCGGGTGAGTTTCGCTTTCTCTTTGCAGCGCTGGGAGCCCTGGCCGTGTGGCGTGAACGACGAGTAAAGGTAACGATCGATGGACAACTGATTTCTGATGGACCAATGAATCTGGTTGCGGTTGCGAACGCCCTTTACGCGGGCGGTGGAATGATGTTGTCGCCGGACGCTCGTTTAGACGACGGCAAACTTGATGTGGTAACGGCGTCAGGACTTTCTCGCGCGAACGTCATTAAGGAACTCTCGCGCGTCCACAAAGGCGGTCACCTTCAGAACCCGAAAATAAATATTACCCAGGGCGAGATAGTGCTGATTGAAACTCTGATGATGCAGGATGCGATGCTCATCGAGGCTGATGGAAATGTTCGCGGGGTGACGCCCGTACGATTCGAGGTGATTCCGTCTTCACTCCAATTCATGACCTGACGGACCAGGTTTTTCACTCCGCTAGGAGGTGACATGTTTATAGCCCATGACAAAACTATTATGCGAGCGCCGTTCTGAGGAGCGGGAGGCTTCTGGTCGTAATGTGGCTAGTTACGTTCCCGCGCCTCTGAACGGCGCTGGAGATCAATTTTACGGCGGGCTATAAACA
>DASROI010000425.1:0-4885 GCA_035646955.1 Pyrinomonadaceae bacterium | reverse complement strand
ATCGAGAGGTTTGAAAAGCGCCGTCGGGCCGGCGCACTCCAGGGGATCACTATGACGGTTCGACGGCGAGATCATTCAGAACGGATTGCCTCACGGGGACCAGATGGCCGGCATCTAACGAATATATCTGTTGTGCGGCGCCGATGACAGTCTCTTGATGGCTGATTATCAAGGTCGCTCGGCTGTCCTTATCACTGTCCAGGTTCTCCAAAAGTTTACTAATGGTCTCCGGATCAAGATGATTCGTCGGCTCATCGAGGATCAGTAACGAAGGTCGCCGTAAAAGTGCGCGAGCAATCGCAATCCTTTGACGTTGACCGCCCGACAGTAGCATTCCCTTTTCACCAACGACTGTATCGTAGCCATTCGGAAGGCCCACAACGAAATCGTGGGCCAGCGCAAGGTTCGCCACCCTTATCATTTCCGCGCGTGTTGCGTCAGGAGATCCATAAGTGATGTTCTCCGCGACAGTGCCGAAGAAGATAACCGGATCCTGAGGAACTACTCCGATGCCGGAACGCAAGTCTGCCAAATCAAGCTCGTCGAATGGATGGTCGTCCGCAAACAATTGGCCCTTCTGCGGTCGGTAAAAACCCAGTATCAAGTTGACGATTGTCGTCTTGCCGGCTCCAGTTACACCCTTAATCGCCGTAAGACCATCAGGTTTAATTCGCAAACTAACATTTTGGAGGATAGGGTCCTTGTCATAGCCGAATGTCACATGAGCCAGTGCGATCTGACCGTTGAACTTTATTTTTCTTGACCCCCGGTATTCATTCGTTTCCCCAAGATTTAAATAGCCCAGCAGTGTATCTAAGGATTCACGCCCGACAATTAATTGCGGCATCGCCGCCGAAATTGTTCTCAGCTGATTACTGAGCAGTGCTAAAGCTACGTAAAATGAAAGGAGTTCGCCAACAGTCATCCGTCCCACGTTGATGGCCCAGCCGCCGACAATCAACACAACAATTCCAGCCATTACGATGATGATGTTTTGCGCACCAGTATAGAGGTGCTGTCTCCGAACCATGGATGAACTTCGCTTATGCAACTCTTCTATATTTGCTTGCTGTCTACTTTTTTCAAAACGTTCTGCCGATTGAACCTTTATCAGCTCAATCGTTTGGACCAGGAACAAGACTCCTTTGCTGAAGTTCTCAAACGACTTATGGAATTCTTTGACGTACTTCTTTAACGAGATACTCATTGCTCGGTTTAGCAAAAACAGCGCCGGCACTACCGCCAACACCACCAAAAATAGAAATGAGTTTAGAAACGCTAAAACACCTAAAAGAACAATAGCAGCGAAAACGGCTGGCAAAAATAGAGATAAAAATGCACTGCTTGCAACATCAAGACGCTCTGTATCCTGAACGAGACTAGCTTGTAGCCGACCGGTTTCTGCTTCACCGTAGTACTGACGTGGCAGTACGTAGAATTTATCGAGTAGCTCGTCGCGAAGCCGTTGTGTAATCAGTTTGGTGATACCGAGAATGCGGTATTTAATGATCAGATTGAGAGCTTCGCTCGCCAGGCTGGCAAGCAGGATGATTATTGCAATCCTCACCAACAGTCCGAAATTCTTTGCCGGAATTGCGTCATCAAAGGCCCGACGAACAAGTAAAGCTATGGGAAGTAGCACGAATGACTGTGCGGCCGAAACGACCGCGCAACTGATGAGCGTTAGGTAGAATGGTCTAAAAAAACTTGTGTATCTCAGCCAGTTGGCTCGAGAGATATGGAAAAGTCGACCGAACTTCGTCACGGAGTTTCTGCCTCAGTCAATCGACGAGTCTCACGATTTGCCTCAATCGTATAGGTGCCAGAAAGTTTGTGAGCTTTGCCACTGGTCGCGTCGAAAGCCCACGCAGAGACATTAACCGGAAGCGTGACACCAGCTCGATCGATTGAAATGGTTTTCTGCCAGCGCCAATCGCCAGTAGGATTGTCAACGAAGAATCTTTTGAAGGAAGGCTGAACCACGTTCATTTTAGCGTAGGCAAAAATTATCGGTCGAGATTGGTCGTTCTCTAGAGTTAAAAGGACGGCGTCAGCTGCTTCTTTGCGATTTGGAAGGCCGGCCCAACCGCTGGCAAGGAAGGAGCCTTCATTTAAGGTAAGCCCTTCGAGTCTCCCATATGAACCATCACTTCCCAGGGTTGGGGCAAGGTCTTCGATCTGATAGCTCTTGATTAGCGCCGGCCTAAGCAAGCCCAGTTCGTTAATCGCATTAATCCTTGATCTCAAGACGCTCAGTTCCGGGAAGCCATGGCTTAAGCATTCATTCGGCATGACATTTATGAACAGCACGCATGCTTTTGATTCCAGCCGGCGTACTTTCATCCAAGCCATCTGACGAATGGCGGCGGCCGAATTGAGCAGATGTAAAAATATAAGAGCCGAGATGGCAACTGTGATCAGCCTCTTTCGAGATTTAGATCTGGTGAGCCCTTTTCGCTTCATTAGATCGTCAACCAGCAGTGGAACCAAATACAGCAGCGAAATAAGTAAGTAGACTGAGAATGTTATGTACCGGGAGGAGAGGGACTGGTCCAGTCCGAATCCCACTCGTCCGACGCTCACCATGATTGCCGTGATAAATGAATAGCCTCCCAGCATCAACCAACCTGTTGATTGGTGCTGGAGTTTTCGATCCTCAATACGCTTCCACACATATAGGAATGACAAAACGAAGAGAGTTGCGAATAATGCTCCCAGGCCGGCTGCGACCAGGAGGAAACGGTTGCTGGTCATCAAGGGAGCGCCGAGAAAAGCACAGAAGAAAAACAGTCCGCGAAGTGGTTGGTACAAAGCCGTCGATAAACTCGGAGTGTAGGCCGGTTTTTGGAAGCCATTAAAATAGATTACTGAACTCAACAATAGGCCGAGGACCCAAACCGCGAATCGCCAGTCTTTCCAACCCGACGCGGATCTGAAAAAGAGGGTTGGAGCAATCACGATCCAGATAATAAGGCCATTGGCCGAAGAGAAAGTGCTTACTATTGCAAGCAATAGACAAATTATGAGCTTGGCAGGTGAACTCAGCTTCGAGTATGCCACGCACAAGCTGGTCGTAATGCACACGGCTGGCATGAAGTAGATGATTTGCTCCCCCAGAAGCCAGCTTTCGAATTGTGCAGGAGTGAACACTAGCAGCGTTGTAATAAGCATTAAGAGAACGCGGGTTGAATGATTACCGTAAAAGGTCATCAAGCTCAACTTGTATAGGTTGAAGGCGATCAGACATGCCAGCAACAAACTCACGAACATCTCGGCTTTGATATTCCAATGTGTAAGCCATCCAAGTGCGACAAAGATGAGATTGGGGAAGAATTGTCGATACTCAGCTTGTTGCGCAAAGAGGTCTGCGGCCGTGAGGGAACCGCGTGAGGCTTTAATAAAAAAGAGAGCAATCTCCCATTGATCCCAGTCAATAAGGTCGACGCCATATCTGAAGATTAGTAATGCAATTAAAACGGGCGGGACAAAACAAAGTGATAAAAGAACGTTGGATGTTGATTTATGCTTCAAATTAAGTAGAGGGACCGTACTAACTTCAGTCAAAAGCATCTGACTTCGGATTGACCGCTTAATGAGAAAAGCATAACAAACTTATCTGACGGTATGGAACCCGTTATTTGAGGCCCTCCTCTACACTGCACAAGAGGTTGAATGGAGAACCCCATGGAAATGTAATGTCGTATTGTTACTGTCGACGGTAGACTTAAAAAGAGATGCAGACTGAAGATTATGATTTCCTATATGCACTAGAAGATAGCTTTTGGTGGTTTGTTGGCATGAGAGAAATCACGGCCGCTCTGCTGGATCCGTTTTGCTTACCTAACGGTCGTGCCCAATGTGTACTTGATGCCGGATGCGGCACTGGCGGAAACTTGAAATGGTTAGGCCGGTATGCAGAAGAGGGGCTGAGGTTTGGTGTTGATCTTGTCGACGAGGCGGTTGATTTTTGTCGAACTAGTAATCACCAGTTGGTGGCGCGCGCTTCGGTTACGGCGTTGCCGTTTCAAGATTCGCTTTTTGATTTGGTCACCAGCTTCGACGTGTTGGGCCAATTGACTTCGGACAGCTCGGTTGAAGAAGCTTTGCGAGAGACCTTCCGCGTTCTCAAACCTGGTGGCATTGGATTCTTTAGAGTGGCCGCTCACGAATGGATGCGCAGCGATCATGATCGAGCTTTAGCCACAACGCGACGTTATGACCTCCCGACTCTGATTGATCTGACGACTCAAACGGGCTTCAAACCTCTGCGTTCAACTTATGCAAATACGTTTCTTCTTCCGGCAGCTGCGCTCAGGAGACTGGTTCTAAAACGCATTGGTCTCTCCGGCAAGGGCTCCGACGTGAAGCCGCTCTCTCCACAACTTGGTTGGTTGAATCGACCTCTCACCGCCTCGCTAGTCAAAGAAGCTCAATGGTTGTCGAGACCGAATATGAAATTTCCTACTGGACTTTCCGCGATCTGCGTATGCCGAAAGCCAACTTCTTCTCATTCTCCCGAAGCTTGAGGAGAATGAGAAGGTTGAGTGTTCAAACAATTTCTTCTCTTCGCGGTGATTCGTTTCTTCGAACGAAATTTTAGGGGCAGGGCACTAGCCGTTAAACCCGCGCACTGACTCAATTACCTTTTCAATCTCACTATCCTGCAGTTGCGGATAGAGCGGCAGGCTCAGGATCTGATTGACTACCCGTTCCGCAACAGGCAGAGGACGTTGGCTGGTTTGATTGAATACAGGTTGATGATGAAGCAGAAAAGGATAATGAATCATCGTCTCAATTCCCTGATCAGCAAGGTGCTTTCGCAGAGAGTCACGCTTCTCGTGTTGAATGACATATAAATGATGTGCATGAGATGTTGATTCTTCAG
>DASROI010000424.1:0-3384 GCA_035646955.1 Pyrinomonadaceae bacterium | reverse complement strand
CTTTCATATACTGTGTCACTTTCCCGCTCGATCACTCTCGCAGCCGGACGACAAAGTGCGTCAATACTGGGTGGTTCGCCGTTCGCGTTCGCGAACACGAACCCGGTCTCAGGATTGCCGCATTCCTCGCGCCACTGGTTCAACCAACTGAGACATTTCGTAAGAATCCCGTCGGCAGAGAATTGCCGCCTTCAACCCGCATCCTTTTTTATCTCGTTGTCCTTTTGATTCCTGCTGCTGGATGCGTCAGCGACCTCATCAGCGTTAGAGTTTCCGAACAGTCGCCCTTCTTGTCGTAATCGCAGGTTCGGCCAGGATGAGCTTGCTTACAGTTCTGACAGAATTCTGTCGCCATTTCTCCTCCGAGCACTTGTCCTGGTCAATGCTCCGAATGATCTCGTCTCTTCATTGGCGAGCTTCACAAGCATGTTGAAAGCGCAAGACGTGCAGCAGTAGCCGCCCTCCTTGCACACAGAGCGAGAATCCATACGCTTTTCGTATGCGAAGAGAGACGGGTTAACCTCGCAAACCACGCAGCGGCGCGGCACTCGGTCAGCATCCAGATCTCTGGTACGGAACACCAAGTATTCTTGGAAATAGTTATTCGCCGCCATTTCTGTACCTCCCACGTCCGAATAGCGCGCTATTGATGTTGTGCAACTCAATGGCCGCGCGGACTCTCATCTCGTCAGGCGGTGAAGAAGGACTTAGAAGGAAAACGTGGGGAACACAGCATGCGCAGAGCCGCACGGCCCGCGAATACACTCACGGGCGTGCGGGGTTTCACTCGGCGCACGGGCTCAGAATAGTCTTGATGACCGCGCGCGCTACGATGGGCGGAGCAAATAATGTTAAGCGAATCGCACGGGACTGGCAGTGTCCAGAGGTTCAGTTGAGTGAGTTTTCGCTTCTAACAAACGCCAAAGGAAGAAATTTAGAAGTGGAACTCCAACGTCCCCGAGACGGAGTAGGCCCTATACGACGGCTGGTCTACACCCAGAAACAGGAACCGCGCTGCCGATGTGTCGCCCACCTGGAAGTACGGGTAAAACGGAATCGCGCCGTTAGGACTCAGGACTGGTGTAGGAGACGTCGTACTGCTAATAGTTTGAATTGGGCACCCAGGTACGGGTGTAGATGGAGCGGCCGGGCTCATGCAACCTTGATACTGTGTCATGGGCGAAGTTTGGAAGTCCTTGTTGTCGAACTGTTGGTAGCGGAATTCCACTTTCGGCGTAAGGTTTCGGGTCAGCTTGTATTTGAATACTGCGACAATTTCGTGATTGCGGCTGACACTTTCCGGATAGTTTGTCGCAGCCGAGTTACCGACCAAAAGAAAGCGACAAAATGAGGCTGAAGAGTTCGAACAGTCCGTGCCGGTGCTGGGGTCGACCCCGTTAATCCCCAGGAAACGAGACAGCGTGTCAGAGTGCCCTGCCGTCAGCGAATAATAAGTAGTGAGATACACCTTCTTACCAAAATACGTATCCGCGCCCACTGTCCAGATGTCAATCTTTTCAGGGGTAGTGCTTTCCCAATCGTTATTGGCGGTATCGCAACCGACGCACGTCAGAATATCCAGGCCGGTGTCGGCGGGCGTGCGATTCCGCGAGATCATCCTTCTATAATTGTGCTCCCGAGAATACTCTGCAAACAACGATACTTGCGGCGACAGGGTGAAGTCTGCATCGAGACCGTAGTTGTAGGAAATGTCCTTCAGAATTCCGTAAAGATAGTAAGGACTGGTCGTGGCTGCCGCACCCGTAAGAAAATTTAGAGCGGTCGAGCTGTTGGTGTGGCCTCGTTGGTTGTAATCGTCCTGAATGGTTCCACCGAAGGCGGAAAAGCTTAATCTGTCGGAAAGATCATATTCGATCAGTGCGTCCCCACGGTTCCGCTCCCGGTGTGACTCGTCAAATCGCCGACTGCAACGCTGATCCGCCGTAAAACTTAGGCTACTGCTGTTGCATTCAATCGAGGCACCAGTCGCCGGATCGTTAGATTGGTCATCCTGGTATGCGTCAGGGTTACGAACGGAATGCCGATACGAAAGCCGTAGCGTAAGGTCTTTTCCGTGTACAACGTCGACCGCTCCTAAAAATGTCTGCTCCACGGAATGTTCCACGTCGCGATGAGAGCGATCCATCCATTCCACCTGATAGCCGAGCTTTGCGGAACTCTTCTTCGCAAAGAACCAGTTTCCGGTTAGTTCGAAATTCTTACGGTTGAACCCAAACGGGGTATTCTCCTCTCCGTCGCCAGGACTTGAAGCATCGCCCTCCACCGGAGTGAACGTGTGCACTGGAGTATCGTTGTTGTAGTCATAGTGACGATAGCCCGCTTTTACCTGGAACTTCTTCCATGGGAGACTGATGAGGGTGAAGTTCATTGCGAGGGTTTGCTTGCTGCCTCCGAGGTTTTCTGCCGGCAGCGACGCCGTTGTCGTGCATGAAGCCTCCGGGACTTCCCCACAGCCGGTAATGCCTTCGTTAATTGTATAAGGCAAAAACCGTTCGTCCTGACGTAGCCAGCCAGGGCTTATGATGGCCTGCAGGCGCAAATACCGGGTTAGGTTAGTGGCGCCCGCTAGATCCAGGTAATTAGCCTGATTGCTGGGATATAGGCTCGAGCGTCCACTCGCGGGATTTTTGACTTCTGCGCCCACCGGCTGTGTCAGGACAAACGGGTTGTCCCAGGTCATCGACGGAATGTTTTCTTGCAGGAAGGAACCTTGGTAGGCCGCTTCAACTCCCCAATCCTTTCTCCCGTAGTCCACGCCAACACGCACGAGATTATTGAAGTAGCTGATCGTCTCGGGAAGCTCGACTCCAAAACCGGAGGTGGCGCTGGCGCTTGGGCTGGAATTCATAATCAGCCCGATGGGACGAGTGCCATTCTGGCTTTCGCGCCAATACATCGCATTTAGATTGAGATTGGAACTAATGTCGTAAGAGGCAGATATTGTTCCTGATTTGCGGGTAATGCCAGGAGTAATGAAGTTGAAATTTGTTACCACACCTTGCTGCGAATTGGCTCCGGTACCGGCAATGAGAGACGGGAGGTTGGAGGAGTCGCTGGCCTGTAGCGTCGATCGGATTGATGCTGGAAAGCTCCACACACCGGGTGAGGTTTCGAGAAAGAGTGTCCGCGTTGTGTTGCTGTAAACGTGGGGAATTTCGTCGTACCGGAACTGGAGCTTGAACTTGCCATACTCCCCGAACGTTACCAGGTAGCTCTGGTCACGATAGAGAGTCTTCTGCGATTGCACTCTTACATAATTGTGGGATCCGAGAAGATTGTCGAACGTGGCATCGAGTTTACGGACGAAAAACCCATTGCGTAGATCCCGATATTCTTCATATTTCGAAGTCCGCAACAATGGAT
>DASROI010000423.1:0-3923 GCA_035646955.1 Pyrinomonadaceae bacterium | reverse complement strand
ACCGGATTTTGCTCTGACGGTTAGTCCGGCTTCGGCCAACGTAGTACCGGGAGGATCAGCGCAGTATGCGCTAACGGTAACACCGCTGGCTGGTTTCACCGGGTTAGTTACATTGGGAGCAACCAACCTCCCGGGCGGAGTCACAGCGAGCTTTAATCCTGTTTCCGTTAACCTCAACGACGCTACCTCGAAGAGCTCGACCGTTACTCTTACGAGCACAGTGGCGACGCCGATTGGTGATCACAGTATTAACCTGACAGGTCAGTCCGGCTCGCTTAATAACGCAACTCCTGTAGGTTTGAAGGTTGTCAATCCAGCAAGTGTCGATCTGGCTGTCGCGAAAACGGCCTCGCCAAATCCCGGTCAGGTTGGGATCTCGCTAACCTACAGAATCGTAGCAACGAACAATGGACCAGCGACCGCGACCAATGTGTCAGTGGTAGACAATCTTCCGGCCGGAGTAACATTTAGTTCTTCAAATACAAGCCAGGGAGCGTGCAGTGGAAACAGCACTGTCACGTGCCAGCTGGGCACGCTCGCGAGTGGCAGCAGCGCAGTCATCGCAATTGTCGTTAACCCCAACTCGCAGGGATCAATTATCAACAGCGCAACAATTGCAGGGACTGAGACAGACTTTGATCCGAGTAATAACACCGCAACGAACACGATCTCAATACAACCTGCCGCTACGACCCCAAGCATGCTCGACGCCAACCTGACTGTCAGCACGGTTGTTTCGGGCCTAAACCAACCAACGACGATGTCGTTCATTGGTCCAAATGAATTTTTTGTTCTCGAACGGACCACGGGAAGAGTGCAGCGCGTGCTGAACGGAGTACTGCAGACTCCGGCACTTGATCTGGCAGTCAACAACGCTTCGGAGCGCGGCCTTCTCGGCATCGCATTGCACCAGAAGTTTACGGAAAACGGATTTGTGTTTCTCTATTGGACAGAAAGCAGCACGGGGATTGACACTTCAAATACCGACGAAGTTCCGCTCCTGGGTAATCGAGTTGACCGTTACAAATGGAACGGAAATGCCCTGGTGTTTGATCGGAACATAATCAGGTTGCGCGCGCTACAGGCCGATGCCGGACAGACGGCCCGCGGTAATCACAACGGTGGTGTCCTGCGCACCGGACCAGATGGAAAGTTGTACATCATAATTGGTGACAACGGTCGTCGAGGTTTCCTCCAGAACATAACCAGTGGTGGTCCAGTGCCAGACGATCAGTTTGGTGGACCAGAGCCCGATAATGCACATCTGACCGGCGTGATACTTAGACTTAATGACGACGGTTCGACGCCGGCCGACAATCCCTTCGTCAACTCACCGACCACCCTCACCGGTGAGGCCGCGCTGAATATCAAGAAGGTCTTTGCCTACGGAGTTCGAAACGGATTTGGAATGGCCTTTGATCCTCTAAGTGGACAGCTGTGGAACCAGGAGAATGGCGATGACGCGTTCGACGAAATCAATCGTGTGATTCCCGGGTTTAATGGTGGTTGGATCCAGGCAATGGGACCCATCAATCGGATCGACCAATTCAAAGCAATCGAATCGACTTATGGCGCCGGTACTCTGCAACAGTTGCGTTGGCCCCCGTCAAATATTGCGACAACATCGCAACAGGCTTTAGCGAGACTCTACATGATTCCGGGCGCCCAGTACGTCGATCCTGAGTTCAGCTGGAAATATGCATTGGCACCTTCACCGATCGGGTTTTTACAGGGCAGGGGACTTGGACCAGAATTCGAAGGCGATCTGTTTGTTGGAGCATCGCGAACGACTCTGTTGAATGGGTTCCTGTTCAGGTTCCAACTGACAGCTGATCGCCAGCATTTCTCATTTTCGGATCCTCTGCTCGCAGATCGAGTGGCCGACAACCTCGACAAGTTTGACCAGACTGAAAGCGAGAGTCTGGTGATCGGGCGAGACTTCGGTATCACGTCTGACATTCAGACTGTACCCAATGGAAATCTGTTTGTTGTCTCGCTGTCGAATGGTGCGGTTTACGAGGTCAAGGCAAAGCCGAGCCTCCTTTTTGTTGCTTCTTTGAATGGCGCGCAGGAAACGCCTGCCAATAATTCAACTGCAACTGGAAGTGCCACCTTGCTCTTGAGTCCTGATGAAAAGACGGCCCGAGTGTCATTGAACTTCAGCGGACTTTCGAGCACGCAGACTGCTGCGCATATTCATGGTCCAGCAGTGCCCGGGGTTAGCGGGCCGGTAATCTTTCCGTTGCCGAACGGAGCAGTTGATGATTTCGAAATTAAACTACTCCCCAGTCAGGTAACCGATTTAAAGAACGGGCTTTGGTATGTAAACGTTCACAGCAACAATTTCATGAACGGTGAGATTAGAGGACAGTTACTCTCACCAGCGTCAGCCAGCAGCTTGCAGTTTGCCGCAACAAAATACGTGATCAATGAAGGTGAAGGAGACTTCTCCGTTACAGTGACCCGAATCGGCAGCAGCTCAAGTCCGGCAACAGTGAACTTTGCGACGAGCGACTCAGCTGGTCCAAACAACTGCAATGCGACTAACGGTCACGCTTCATCCCGTTGTGATTACATTGGCAAGGTCGGAGTGCTAACTTTTGCGGCAGGGGAAACGAGCAAGACGATCGTGATCCCGATTGTCGATGACGTCTATGCGGAAGGGCCAGAGACGTTCCAGATTACTTTGAATAATCCGAGTGGGGCTTCATTGGGTTCACCGGCGACTGCCACCTTAACGATCAACGACAACGAAGCAACCAACGGCGTCAATCCAATCGATACACCCTCGTTCTTTGTGCGGCAGCACTATATCGACTTTTTGAACCGGGAACCGGATGCTGGTGGTTTAAACTTTTGGACCAACGAGTTCACTGTCTGTGGAGCAGATCCCCAGTGTCTCCAGGTAAAGCGAATCAACGTTTCCGCCGCGTTTTTTCTCTCGACCGAATTCCAGGAGACAGGTTACCTGGTCTACCGGATGTACAAGAGTGGGTTTGGCAATCTGCCGGGCGCGCCGGTGCCGGTGACCTTCAACAATTTCCTGCGCGACACGCAAGAGATCGGGAAGGGCTTGCAGGTAGGAGCGGTGAATTGGGAAATAGTGTTGGAGAACAACAAGCAGGCGTATGCGCTGGAGTTTGTGCAGCGGCCTGAGTTTGTGGCGGCGTTTCTCAATAAGTCAGCGACGGAGTTTGTGGCGCAGCTGAACACGAATGCGGGAAATGCGTTGTCAGCGGCGGAGCAAACGAACCTGGTAAATATCCTTGGGGCGACGCCGGCGGACGCGACGAAGCGCGCGCAGGTGTTGCGAGCAGTGGCAGAGGACCAGACGTTACGAGATGCGGAATTCAACAAGGCGTTTGTGTTGATGCAGTACTTTGGGTATTTGCGACGCGGGCCGAACGAAGCTCCGGACACAGATTTCAGTGGCTACAATTTCTGGCTGACGAAGTTAAACTCATTTGGCGGGAACTTTGTGAATGCAGAGATGGTGAAGGCGTTCATCATCTCGACAGAGTACCGGCAGCGCTTCGGGCCATAAGTGTAGTTAAGACGCTCGGCGCTCTTTGCGTGATCTCAGCGTGCTCTGCCGTTGCTTTGATTTGAGAAACCCCAAGCAGCAACGCAGAGCACGCTGAGATCGCGCAGAGGGACGCTGAGAGGGCTCAAACCTCGAAGTTCAAAGCTCACACCCTTGTATGTTAGTCTCCTCTTCTGAATTTGGCCTCAAGGAATAACCAAGGATGTCAGCTCATCACATACTCATATCAAAAAACCATTTTTTCGTAGCCATAGTTTTAGCCCTCATTTGTGGTAACGCCGCCCCAACTGTTATGGGCCAAGCGAGCACGTTTGGTGGTAATGCCCAACACACGGGCATCTTCTCGGCGCCTGCACAAAATCTGAACCTCATTCGCTGG
>DASROI010000422.1:0-7742 GCA_035646955.1 Pyrinomonadaceae bacterium | reverse complement strand
GAACCGATTACTACTGGAAACAGCTGGCAGGCTGCCTCATTCACTTTTAATGCCGGAGTGAAGTCGAAAGCTGTAGTACTTGGCTTGCGTAGAAACTACTGCCAGACTTCTCCTTGTCCTATTTTCGGTGTAGTTTGGCTGGACAGTTTTTCAATCGAAGTGTTACCAAAGACGCCATGAGTTCACAACCGCTGATACTCAGTATTGAGACAGCGACAACAACTGGGAGCCTCGCCATTGCAGAAGGACCACGAATCCTCAGCCGCAAGAAGGGCGATGGTCTAATCTCGCACTCCAACACTCTCCTGAGCGATATCGATAGTATTCTGCAACAAGTTGATCGTCGATTTGAGGAAATAGATTTCTTTGCGGTCACGCTCGGTCCAGGAAGCTTTACGGGGCTCCGAATTGGCATTGCCACTGTCAAGGCTCTGGCAGTGACTGCGAACCGGCCGTGCGTCGGGATTCCTACCCTTGAGGCTGTTGCCCGTTCAGCCGGAGATAACGACTACGTCGTCGCTACGCTTCTGGCAGGTCGCGGGGAAGTTTTTGCGCAGTTATTCTCAGTCTCAGATGGTGGCCTTGTAACAGAAATCGATCAGCCAGCGCATCTACCTCCACATGAAGTAATTCATAAGTATCAACACCTGGACCAGCTGTGCTGGGCCGGCGAAGGAGCGCTTGCGCACCGGGCTGTGATTCTTAACTCATTAGATAAGGAAACCAGGTCGCGGGGAAAATGGGGGATGGCATCTGAGACCAATCTTGCTGAGAACGTTAGCGCTCTTGCGTTGCAAAGAGTCTATAAGAATGACCTGACAAGTGCCGAGAACCTCCACGCGATTTACGTACGACCTTCAGACGCAGAGTTGAAGAAATAGATGACTACCGCTCCCCTCAAATTAAACCCGATTTTCGGAGAGTTTGAGATCGACAAGATGAGTGAACATGATTTACTCGAAGTCGTCGAGATCGAAGAACAGTCGGGGCTCAGCCGTTGGGGATGGGCGGCTTATCATGCCGAATTACAGTCGGTTGATGGGACTCTTTTGCTGGTGGTGAGGCCGCGCCATAAGGGTGCTGCGGGTCAGCGAGTGGTTGCCTACATAGTCGCCCGTGAAACGGCTGGCGAACTGCATATAAACAACGTGGCGGTGCGTCCGGAGTATCGCAAGCGCGGATTAGGCGCGTTTCTGCTGTCAAGGGTCCTTGAAAATGCCAGAAACTTGGGAGTTTCTATAGCATATCTCGAGGTTCGGGCCGGGAACATCGTTGCCCGAGCCCTTTATGAAAAATCCGGTTTTAGTGCTATTGCTCAACGTCCGAACTATTACACAGACCCGCCCGAGGATGCCGTGGTAATGAGTATGTCATTAACCTGAATTAGTAGCTTGCTTTGATGTTGTTGTTGGGCTACCATTTTTCCGTGCGAATCAATCCAGTGGAGGTATTAACGAAGTACCTCCATCGAACATCCTGCCAACTCCCCATCGACCGAAAGGAGATATGCGCGAAATGGACATCACGACGACGGATAGTTTGAAGGAAGAGTTGTTAAACCGGGACCCCGAATTTAGAGAACTAGCACGAGAACATCATAAATACGAAGAACGTCTTAGTGAATTATCAGCTCTTTCCTATCCGAGTGATGAGGAACAATTGGAAGAGGTTACACTTAAGAAAAAGAAGCTTGCCCTAAAAGATCAGATGTATTCGATCATGCTGCAATATCAAAAAGCTCATACGGTGAGTCACTAAGCAGCCGGGCTAACCTTCCCAGTTTTGGAGATAAAGGGACGTGGAACACAACTCGCGTCCCTTTTTTATATAGCAAATCTGATTCGAGTTTAATACCACCCCGTTTTGAGCATCGTTCGAGAAGGCATTCCATACATTACTGTCCCGCTGTTGTTATGCGCGATCTTGGCGGTTTTTGGACTCTGGTACGTTGCGATCGTCTTTCTGGCACTCGCCTTGTTCATGGCCTACTTCTTCCGTGATCCTAACCGGGTTCCTCCGGAAGGTGCTGATGTAATAGTTTCTCCAGCCGATGGTCGCGTCACCCGAATCAAAAAGCTGGCAGCTGAAGATCAAAATTCTGCGACACTTGTCAGCATTTTCCTCTCGCCGCTTGATGTCCACATAAATCGTGCTCCAATTGCAGGCACAATTGTGGACATGGTTTATGCGCCCGGAAGATTCCTGATGGCCACCAACGAGCAAGCCAGTCTGGTGAACGAGCAGAATGCCCTCACTATTCAGGGAGAGAAGGTGACCGTCGTTTGCAAGCAGATTGCCGGAATCCTGGCCCGCAGGGTGGTTGTTTGGAAGAAGAAGGGCGATAATCTTCGCCTGGGAGAACGATTCGGCATGATCAAATTTAGCTCTCGCACCGACATCGTGCTGCCTCCCAATGTCGTAGTCACGGTTACTGAAGGTAGCAAAGTGCGTGGGGGTTCCACCGTTATTGGGAGGATCTCATGAGCTCAGCAAGAATGATCATAGAAGAAGAACCTAACCCGCCACGGCGCGGGCTAAAAAAAGGTCTCTATCTTATACCTTCGCTCTTTACTGCAGCGAACATCGGGATGGGCTTCTTCTCTGTAATGGCTTCGGTGAGAGGGTTTCAACTACTAGGAGGTCCGACGCCCGATTTCGCCGCTGCCGCAGCGCATTTTGACAGCGCCGCAATCGCTATCGGACTGGCGGTCATATTCGACATGCTTGATGGTCGAATAGCGCGCATGACACGCACTACCACTGAGATTGGTATTCAGCTCGACTCGATTGCCGACGTAGTTACTTTCGGGCTGGCGCCTGCGGTGCTTGCTTATGTATGGGGTTACGGTGCCAGTCTCGCCGAAGGAACTAAACTGCACCAACTCGCGTGGTTTCTGTCGTTCATGTACTTAATGTGCGGTGCGTTCCGCCTGGCGCGCTTCAACGTGCAGGCATCTCGACCTCGCATTCTCGCCGAAGGAACGCCGAAGGTAGATAAGAAGAGTTTTGTTGGGCTGCCAATCCCCGTCGCCGGAGGCTTAATAGCTGCAATCGTCCACTTCACTCCAGAACCTCTGATGAGTTTTGGACCGGACAAGTCAAAAATCTATTCAGGGTTGTTGATGACCCTGGTCGGATTCCTGAGCGCGATGATGGTGAGTACCCTGCGATTCTCGAGCTTCAAAACTGTGGGAACACGAACTCGGAGCATGCGCACAATAATCCTGGTTCTCGCCGTCGGCATGCTGATTTTTCTTTACTCACAATACGTACTCCTGATTATCGCCATCGCCTACATCTTGCACGGGCTGGGTTCACGTCTGGTTGGCATGATCTGGAGACGCGGCGACGCAAACGAGAAGATCGTCGCAACTAATACTGTTAGCAGATCCTCGTCCGGGAGTTAGGGCGCCGGTTTGGTTGTGGTATTTGGGCGAGCAAAGGCAAGCAGCCCGTGCTCAGTAGTTAGGATTACAGTATCACCAACAATTATTGGCGCTGCCGAGCTCGTTAGTTCCTCATCAGTGGCCAGCGAATTTATCTGTTTACCATCCCGCAGAGCCAAAACAACCGCACTTGAACTTGAGAGCGGCGTGAAAAGAGCAGCTTCTTGCATCGTCAAAGGCTGTGCGGAGATGCGGCCCGGTAGTTGCCGTTTCCAGACCATCTTTCCGTTCAACTTAAGCAGGTAAGCAAAGTTATCCAACGATGCTGCGATTAATGCATCGCCTGCCAGGCTAACTGCTTCCACTCCACCTCCGGTCCGTTTCTGCCAGACGAGTTTTCCTTTGTCGGCGGTCACAGCGTAGACGTATCCATCGCCAGAACCAAAGAAGGCCATACCATCAGCGACAGCCACTGGACCACGAATCGCGCCTTTCGTTTTGTAGCGCCAAAGCAATCGTCCCGTGGCTTCTTCGAGACTATAGAGTGTTCCGTCTTCGGAGCCCAGAAAGAGGCGACCTCCCTGTACGACGGGCTTGCCACTAAAGACAGCGGCAAACGGAATGGACCAAAACACTCCACCCGTATGCTTGTCAAAAGCGTAGATTCGCCCATCACTTCCGCCTCCGAAAATTCTTTCACCACTCAGCGCCAGCGCACCTCGCAAAGGTTTTACGAGCGGCGTCATCCATTGAGTTACACCACCCTCTCGACCCAACGCTCGCAACGTTCCGGAAGTTGAAGGAGGTGCACCAGGTAAGGCAGTCGCCTCCGATGTAACATAAATCGTCGTGTTGTCAGCAACTGGAGATGCAGATAATTCACCGCCAATATCCGAACGCCAATAAAGCTGACCATCAGTTGCGTTCAGAGAGACCAGCGTGCCGCCGGCGAGCGGTAAATAGACTCGTTCATTATCAAAAGCCGGAGTAAGATTTAGAGTAACGTTTGACGCATAGCGCCATCGTACCGTCAGCGGTTGCGAGAGAATTAAGTCTGAATTGGGAGCGCCTAAGCTCACCTGAAAGCGCCAGCACAAGGCAACTAGCGCTGACAACATAAGGAGAAAAATTGTAATCGCCCGTTTTCGAAAAATCAGCATTGTATTAAACCGAAAATTTAAGCTAGTGGTGGTTTACGTTTATCACGATCAAAAAGTATAATCTGCCACTCTTCAAACTCTATTTTGACTCGCAAATAAGGCCAGAGGTTTTCTTGAACAACGCCCTCCAGCATGAAACGGTAATAATACTTGACTTCGGATCGCAGTACACACAACTGATAGCGCGTCGCGTTAGAGAAGCAGGCGTGTATTGCGAAATTCTGCCATTCAACTCATCAATCGACGCTATTTTGGCGCGTAATCCCAAAGGGCTCATTTTTTCAGGGGGACCGTCTTCAGTTTACGACGCAAACGCGCCAAAACCAGATCCAACTCTTCTACAGTCGGTTAACTGTCCAACGCTTGGAATCTGTTACGGGTTTCAGGTTTTTGCCCGGGAGCTTGGTGGTGCCGTCGCAGCTTCGCCTAACAGGGAGTACGGCTATGCTCGATTGAAAGTGGTCGACGTGACCAGTCGGTTATTTCAGGGTCTCCCGGCCGAAATGGATGTATGGATGAGTCACGGAGATCACGTTACTGAGATCCCACCCGGTTTCAAAGCGACGGCGTTGACCGACGACGCTTTGAATGCGATGGAGAGTGAAACCGGCGCCGTCTATGGAGTTCAATTCCACCCGGAAGTAGCCCACACACCACTCGGAGCCCAAATCCTTCGCAATTTTCTCTTCTCCGTATGTGATTGCCGAGGCGACTGGTCACCCGCAGTGGTAATCGAGGAGCAAGTAGCAAAAATAAGAAATCAAGTCGGCGAGCAAGCTCGAGTGATCTGTGGTCTGTCAGGTGGCGTCGACTCTACTGTCGCTGCTGCCCTCGTTCACAAGGCGGTGGGTGATCGACAAACATGCATCTTTGTTGATAACGGTCTTTTACGCGAAGGAGAATTCGAGTCGACTTTAGCGCTATTGGGCCAGACGATGAGGTTGAACATCTCTGGAGTACGTGCTGAGCCATTATTCCTTGACGCACTGAAGGGTGTCACCGATCCGGAAGAAAAGCGAAAACGCATCGGCAGAATCTTTATCGAAGTATTTGAGGGTGAAGCGCGCAAAGTTGGCGACGCTCAATTCCTGGTTCAGGGCACTTTATATCCTGATGTCATCGAGTCAGTATCTGTTCGTGGACCATCAGCGGTGATCAAGAGTCATCATAATGTCGGCGGACTGCCCGAGAAGATGAACCTTAAGCTGATTGAACCACTCAGAGAGTTGTTCAAAGACGAGGTCCGCATCATCGGCAGAGAGCTTGGTGTTCCGCAGGAAATCCTCGGTCGCCATCCATTCCCAGGTCCGGGACTAGCCGTTCGAATCATCGGCGATATTACTGAAGAGAAAATTCGATTGGTCCAGGCAGCTGACCGAATTCTCGATGAAGAGTTGAGGCGAGCCGAACTCTACAATTCGGTGTGGCAGGCTTTTCCTGTCCTCTTACCAGTCTCCACGGTTGGCGTGATGGGCGATGAAAGAACCTACGAACGCGTTGTGGCCATTCGAGCAGTTACCAGTGTTGATGGCATGACGGCCGATTGGGCGCGTTTGCCCCACGATCTGCTCGCGCGCGTGTCAGCCCGACTTGTTTCCGAAATCAGAGGAATAAATAGAGTTGTTTATGACATCAGTTCAAAGCCCCCCTCAACGATTGAGTGGGAATAGGACTGATCTGCAGCTTCGGTGTTGTAATATATCTTCTCCTACGTCAACCAGAAATTATCTGCTTGCTCACAAATGAGCAGGGGACACTTATAACTAATAATGCAGGACCGCCAATTCGTACACTTACACCTCCACACTGATTACAGTCTGCTCGACGGTGCTATTCAGATCAAGCCACTCTCAAAACGGATTGAAGAATTGGGAATGCCCGCGTGTGCCATGACCGATCACGGCAATATGTATGGCGCAATCTCTTTCTACAATGCGATGAAGAGTAAAGGTGTGAAGCCTATAATCGGATGTGAGACCTATATCACTCGAGGTAGTCGCACCGAAAAAGCTGCTGCCGGACCTGGCGAGAAAGCAAATTTCCACCTAATCCTTCTGGCGCAGAATTACGAGGGATATCAGAACCTGGTGCGGCTTACGTCCAAGGCATATACCGAAGGCTTTTACTACAAGCCCCGCATCGACAAGGAACTTCTGGCGCAGCACAGCAAAGGCTTAATCGCCTTGTCGGCGTGTATGTCCGGTGTGCCATCCGCAATGCTAGCCCAGGACAAATGCGATGAAGCTGCCAGGGCTGCCATCGAGTTTGAAGAAATTCTTGGTAAAGGGAACTACTTCCTCGAGATTCAGGAGCACGGTCTCGACGCTCAGCAACGAATCAGAAAATCGTTGGTGGATCTTTCGAAGCGAACTGGAGTGCCACTGGTAGCGACAAATGATGCTCATTACCTGATGCCAGATGACTCTCGAGCTCACGACGTTCTTTTGTGCATCGGTTCAGGAAAGACAGTCAACGATACTAATCGCCTTCGCTATGCGAGCCCTAATTTTTACGTGCGGTCAGCCGAGGAAATGTGGCGGATCTTCGGCAATGAAATACCCGAAGTCCTGACTCGGACCGTTGAAATCGCGGAACGCATCGATCTAAAGCTGCCTGAGAATATCAATCACCTTCCGCAGTATCCGATTCCTGAATCTGACCAGGGACTGACTGCCGATCAATACTTTGAAAAAGTTGTTCGGGAGGGATTCGAATTTCGCCGTCAAAAGGTTTGGGAGCCTCAGCTTTCGAGAGGGGAACTCAAACAGCCTCTTTCCGATTATCAGACGCGCCTCAGCTCCGAAATCCAGATGATTAATCAGATGGGGTTTGCCGGGTACTTCCTGATCGTGTGGGACTTTGTCCGCTATGCTAAGCAGAACTCCATTCCTGTAGGTCCCGGACGCGGTTCAGCTGCCGGCTCACTCGTGGCCTACTGCCTCGAGATAACAGACGTCGATCCAATCCAGTACGACCTCATCTTTGAGCGCTTTCTTAACCCGGGCCGAGTGTCCCTGCCTGATATCGATATCGACTTTTGCGTGCGCGGTCGTGGTGACGTCATCAATCACGTCGCCGACCTCTACGGGCGCGACTCGGTTTGCCAGATCATCACTTTTGGAACCCTCGCGTCGAAGGCCGCCATCAAGGACGTTGGGAGGGCCCTCGAAGTCCCTTATGCGGAAGTCGAGCGAAT
>DASROI010000421.1:0-8673 GCA_035646955.1 Pyrinomonadaceae bacterium | reverse complement strand
CCAGATAAACTGTGGCCGGTCCTGGGCCGCCTCCTTGTCGTTGTGCCATGCCGAAATCAAAATCTCGGTAGGAACAACTCGTTTTTTTCCTTTACACTCGATAGCTTGTGACTCTTCAAGAACAACCCGACCGCTGAACGTCCCGAGCGGCTTCGTGATCAATTCGACATTGCTGATATCTGTTCCGCGAACGTTAACTCGCCTTGGCTCCGAAATCATGATCTCACCATTCGGATGAAAAGATTCGGCGGTGAGATCGTAATTACCATCTGCAACTCCAGCAAACGAAAAACCGTCAGAACCAGGTGATTGATAAGCTGACTCACTCAATTGCGATCCACCATCGAGCGTTGAGGTGAGGATAACCCATGCTCCGTAATTACTTGACGCGTTGGGGGCAGCCGCAGTTCCACGGATGCTATGTCCAACTTCAGACCGATAGCGAATATCGACGTCTCTTGTCTCTTCACCTGCTCGCACGCTGATTTCGGCTGCATTAGCACGAAGTGACGATGGTGAATAGGTCGGGGCATCGTTTTCGAAGGCACCCCCCACCTCGAAATAATCACCTCCGCCGGCAAATACAAGATATGTACCAGTCGGCAAACCGTAGATTCGATAACTGCCGCGATCGTCAGTCATGCGTTCCTTGGTAGCGGCGCCATAGCGAGATCGTTGGCCACTTCCATCACGAATCATTTGCGCTCGGACGCGAACGCCAACCACCGGCTCACCGGTGATCGACTTCACACTGCCGGTTATTACACCGCCTTTAATCATTACCAGCGTTATCGTGTCGCCGATTCGGTAAGAGGTGGCTTGAGTGTTATCGGGATCGCGAGGCGCAGCCGTGTATGCGGGCAGCGACGCCGACGCAAGATAGACAACCGGCCTTAATCCGCTGACTCGAAAATTGCCATCACGATCAGTGGAAGTGTTGTGAGGAGATTCTCCAGAACCGTACGCACGAACAGAAACCTGGGCATCAGAAAGTGGCTGACCGCTTTCGTTAATCACTTTTCCAGTGATAACGCCTTTTCTCACCGCTGCTGTGTTTTCTTCAAGCTCATCTGGTCGTGTGCTTTGCGCCGATACTGTGGAAATTATCAGGACCAACATCGAGACTGCCAGACTCAGCAGCGAATAAATTGATCTCATTGTTTGGCTCCGGGAACTTGTGGCATGTCCACAGTGAGAGTTACATCGACGACGCTGCCATCCGAAACGATGACCTGTTGTTTTGCGACCGCAGCTCCGGTCCGAGAGCCAGGCAACATTACACTCGCGTTGATTTCATATGTACCATCGGGAACTCCTTCGATGATGAAGTGTCCACGCGCATCAACTACCGGTGACGTTCGGAAGCTGCGTGCGTCCGCCTCAGTCTCCCCGAGCCAAACAGCGACTTGCGCATTGCGGGGTAACTCACCATTAGCCGTTTTCACAACACCTCGAATAGTTCCGTTTGAGTATTTGAGGAACACGCGCACGCCGGTAATATTCTCGCCATCCCTGACGTCTATGCCGCCATTTTGAACTACTCCATCGCGTTCAATTCGCGAGATTGAGAGTCCGAGAGGTCCGTCAAATCTCGCGCCGAGCGAAACGTTGTTGAATCCTTCATTCAATCCACTCATTTGAAAACTGCCGTCTGCGTTAACTTGCGCCGTTGCTGAAGCGCCTCTTGAATCTCGATTGCTCGAATATGAATACAAGAACAGTCGGCCACGTTGTAAGAGTGGCACTTTATCCGTTGTGCCCTCAACGACGACCACGCCAGACACGCTGGCGGTACGCACTGCTTTTATGACAAGGCCGGTGACATCCTCGTCAGTCACAACGAATGGCAGTCTGTCAGCCCGAAGAGAGTTGTTGGGCGAAGGCTCCACGATAACTCCGTACTGTCCAGGAGCAATATCTTCAAAACTGAATTCGCCTTTTTCATCAGACGTTGATGGCACGTCCAGGTAACTTGTCGAGTGTGGCCCAATCTGTTGCTCCAGACGGAGGCGGACGTTCGCCACGGGTTGATCGTTCACCTCGATAATTCTTCCTTTGACAGCGAATTTTTCTGTGGAGTTCTCATTGACAGCAACGTTGATATCGATACCTGTGAGTTCACTTCCTTCAGTTACCTCAATGATAGTAGCTTTCAAAGGATCTGTTGTTGCCGGATAGTAAGTCGGGAGGAACCGTGCTGGCTGACCGAACCCGGTTCTCACATCCCGACTAGCACTGAGTTTGTATTTACCCGGTCCCAGGCCAAAAAGCCTGTAGATGCCGCGATCATCTGTCTGAATCCGAGATTCAGTACGTGAAGATTGATTTCCCATCTCATCGGTTCGCTCAACTGTATAGGAAATTAATGCCTCAATCAGAGGTTGCTCACCCGATACTGTCACCTTGCCGGTGATCACGCCGCCGCGGACCAACGCAAAATCGATAGCATCGACGCTCTCACCCTCGGTCAAGATCAAGACTCTCTGTTGATTGTCAGTCACGCTGAACTCCAGCGATGAAGGACCTATTTGGTAGGTTCCTCGCGGAACATTTCCGATTCGATAGTTTCCATCCTGATCTGAGCGAGCTGACAAAGTTTGATTACGCTGGCCAGGATTGGTTGAGCGCAAGCTAACGCTAATGCCGGAAATACCTTTCCCTTTGACAGTCACTCTCCCGCTCACGGAATTTAGTGGACCTCGTTCGACTTGTGTCTGTGATTGCGTTGGAGGGCTGCAAACAAACGCGATGAGAATCGACAAAGCGATTGCTTTTGGTGAGAGAATTTTCATGTCGTCCACGCTCCGTGATCAGAGAGTAAATCGGCTTGGGAAAATATAAACAGTGAGCGTTTAAGCGCGCTTCGGAATGGTTACGCGGGCATACAATATCATGCCTTGAGTTGTTAGGTCGAAATCAAAACCGACAGACTAATTCCGTTTAGTTTCACTTGAAACTTGAAAGCCTATCAGCCTTTGCACAAAAAGTAACATACCAACACTACAGTACCGCGAGCGAAGCGACCGGATGGCACACACGACATTACGCTTAAATTCTGATGGTTGGTTCGTTGAGTGTGCCATCGCCGCGCTTCGCTCGCGGTACTGTACTGATCGCTCGACACTCACCAAGATTAGAGTTTTCGTGCAAAGCCAAGCTTACAACACTCTCGGACATCGATCGCAAAATTACGAAAATCGCAAGCAGGGTTCTGAAAAGTTGGCGTTAGCTCTTGATATTTAAAGGTATCCGCAATGATGAAGTTATTTCGGTTTGAAATAGGATTGGAGCTGTTTTTTCAAGTCGCAGCTCAAACTGGCACGCTACCCAGCGAGCCTGAAGTGCGGTGGAATAGTCATCACGCATCGCTTCTGATTAAAGCGGTGCGTGATGCGAAGGCTCAAAATGGCGTTTCTACAAACCGACAAAGTGTGCCGCCTGAAAATCGCCAGAGTTCTTTCAAGGGATTTTGAGATTCTTTGAAATTCGTCGAAGCTTAGTCGTCACCGAGAGATTCCAGAAAAGCCGCGGACGGCGCGAAGAATAGGTTTCCGGTAACAGCCTTGCTGAAATCCAGTAGGCGATCGTAGTTGCCTGGTGGCCGGCCGATGAACATGTTCTCGATCATCTGTTCGATTGTGCCCGGCGAGCGGCTATAACCAATGAAGTACGTGCCAAATTCACCGTGTGCGGGCCGACCGAACGGCATGTTGTCGCGCAGTATCTTGATCTCTTTACCATTCTCCACAACCGTTGTTAGTGCGCTATGTGCAGAGGTTGGCTTGACTGAATCATCCAACTCGATGTCTGCCAACTTGGTGCGACCGATGATCCGTTCCTGCTGCTCAGTGGACAGTTCATTCCACCCGCTAATGTCGTGAAGGTATTTTTGAACGACCACGTAGCTGCCGGCGGCGAATGCAGTGTCTTCTTCGCCAACGAATACTGAGTCAATCATCACCTGGCCCCTCGGATTCTCGGTTCCATCCACAAAACCAATGAGATCGCGATCGTCGAAGTAACGGAATCCCTGGGTCTCGTCCACTGGCGTAACGGCGCTGCCAAGACGAGCCGTGATGTGTGTTTCAAGCTCGAAGCATAAGTCCATCCGCTGCGCTCGTATGTGAAACAGCAAGTCGCCCGGCGTCGACACTGCGTGACGCTCCTCTGAATGAAATTCACGAAAAGGATGGAGCTGCGCCGGCCGTGGTGGTCCAAACAATTGGTCCCACGCCGCCGATCCGAATCCCATGACGCATGTAAGACCACCTTCCAGATCGCGAGCGTCTACGGCGCGGAGTAGACTGGCCAGGTCTCCGCATAACGACCGAACAGCAGAACGACTGTCGGGACCGGGGTTTAGGGTCGCAACCAGAAAAATAGCAGCGCGAGTAAGCGGCGCAACTACGGGCTGCGCAATACTCAACATGTCACTAGCTGGTCTAAAAGTATTCATCTGAAAGGCTCCACTTTTAACTGAGACTGCGTAATCCAGAATATACCCGTCTTCATGCTATTTTCGTGTGATTTAGTAGAGCGCGCTTCTCGGAGCTAACAAGCGATCCACGAACATCACCTGAAAGAACGGAGTCACTCTCTACCCGCTGCTTCGCTCGGCGTCTTTTTAACACTTTCGGCTGCTTCCTTGATCAAAGCGGCAACTTCCCTTGGTTTCGAGATGTAAACCGAGTGACTGGCGCCTGCAACTTCTACCTTAGTGCTATTTGCTCGAGCTGCATACCAACGCTCGAGTTCGGGATTAATGGTTCGGTCTTTCGTTGGGACCAGCATCCAGCTTGGTCTGCTTCTCCAAGCCGGAGTCGTGATTACTGATTTGAAATTGGCATCATCAATCAGTACCTGCGAATGTGCGTTGAAGTTCGCCTGCTCGGCAGAAAGATCAGCGGCGAAATACTCATGAAACTTTGACGGATCTAAATAATCGAACCCGTCTGGTGTCTTCTTTATAGCATTCGACTCACTAAGGTCGCTGGGAAAACGCTTGCCGTCGCCAGCTTCACTCTCACCGGAATCCGGCATGTGGGCGGCGATATAGACCAATCCAGCTACGGAAGGCTCTGTGCCAGCTTCGGTAATTACAGAGCCGCCGTAACTGTGACCAACCAGGATGCATGGTCCATCTTGTTGCGCGAGTATTCGTCTCGTAGCAGCAACGTCGTCTGAAAACGAAGTCAACGGTAACTGAACAATGGTGACATTGTAACCATCCTTAACAAGGATCTCGTATGCCCCCTTCCAGCCAGACCCATCTACCCAGGCCCCGTGAACGAGAACAATGTTCCGAATAATGCGCTTCTCGTATTGCGCCGGGACCACACCATAAACCAGCAATAATAGCGAGACGACACAAAGGGTCCGAGATATATCTCGTGCTACCGGCTTGTTCTTCATTGAAGGTTTCATTCTCTTTCTCCTTTGTGTCGAACGCGGATTGCGAGGTTTGTCCAGGATCCAACGTTAAATGCGCTGCCCTTAAATAAGCCTTTGGCAGACATTCGACGTTGGACTTGGATCAACGCTAACCACGCTGCTTTTCTTCCTTCTTTGCATCCTTAAGAAAGTTCTTGACCAGGTCCTTGGCGGCCTGATTGGATTGTTTCTCGGATTGACCAATCCCGTTCACTGTATCTTTCACGACGCCACGCCAAACCAGCTCATTGGTTTTCGGATCGACGATGTCAGCCATCACGCAGCCTTGAGTGTAAGTTGTCGTCCAGATATCAGGACCAAATCCCCATCGCCAACGTCCATCTCCGGGAATTCCATATCCCCAACCAAATCCGCGGCCGTATCCAAATCTGCCGAAGCCGCCTCGCAACCCAGTGCTTTGAACTGAAGTTTTTTCTCTGGTCGTCGCATAGAAAGCGACCATAAAGTCGGGATCCTGCTGTGCTTGAGTAAAACCATTCGCCTCTAATTGCGCGGTCAGCGCGTCTTGGATTCTCTTGGCCTCAATCGTATTCGTATTGAGTGGGTCATTGCTGGCCCGTTCGGTCTTAAAGGCAAACGTCTTCAGCCGGCTGAAGTCATAACTCTTCTGATAGTCAGATTTCACTGAACCAAAGGTAACGGTGATTGCTACCAGGATCAGCGCACCGGCCATCGTCATTCGAATTAGGTTCATTTTCAATTTCTCCTTTTCAAATTCCAACGACGCTTCACGGAACACCAATTTCTACTGGCGACCGAAGCTCGCCCATCCTAGTTAAAAGGACACATTTGATATTTCAGGTCGTTGCGGCCTTTTGCGCTCTCTTGTTGGGTGTTGCACGGCAGCAATGGACTGAAAAAGTTTGCCAAGGAGACAAGAACGAGTAGATGTCAGGTCAAATCGCAGAACAGACATTAGCTTTTGCGTTGCTAGCGATCGAGTATTACGTCCGCTGGCAGGACACTATGTTGTCGATACGTGGCGAGATATCTGATAATTATGAATTGCTAGTTCTCAATTGATAATTATCAAATAACTACTTCCTACCAGTAGCGTCAACAATATGTACCGCGAGCGCGGCAACCCGGCTGCGGACGCGTCGGGACATACCGTTGGCTTTGGCTTTGTGTGTTGGCGCACAGATCACGAATCTGCTTAGCAGTACACTAGTTCTCTTCCCTTCAGACGAGCACTCTCGGTATCCGGGTACCCGAAAGGCGACCTATTTAGACTCGAAAGAGACAGCTAATGAGCGAAAACGAAAAAACTAATGTTGAAGCCAACTCTCAGGAATTTAGTCGGGGAGTTGAAGCTGGAATCCATTCCGAAGACACCAAGTACTGGCAAGCCGGATACGAACTAGGTCAGGAGTTGAGTGACCGAGAGGCCAAAGAACCGATTGAAGAAGTGATCCCGCCAAGAGCAGACACTCCACTCTTTCTGATGGATACCTTGGATGGTCGAACCACCAGTGACTTGCAGGACGAAAAAGACCAGAGCGCAGAATAGCCGAACTGTGATCCCAAGACAGCTTTAATGTGAATGGGGCATATCTCGCTTCCGTCGGTATAGGTCCCTAATCTTGTTCAATAACGTTGGACTATTTTTGCGAAACACAATTCTTCCCGAAACCACGATTATGATCTCAGTTCCTTAAGCCGGGTGAACTCATCAACATTAGATTGCCACCAATTCGTGCAGCCCGTTCTCGCATTCCTTGCAAACCGAAGTGTCCGGCCTTCCCCTGGTCCAGAATTACCGGATCTATGCCGTTGTCGCTGACGCGCATTCGCAGATCATGACCGTACTGAAGTTCCACTTCCAGTTGGCTGGCATTTCCACAGGTTGATGCGTAATGTGGTTTCCCACACCTGGCAGCCGGGTTCTCCTACTGTCCCAGTTTTCTCGCCGCTGTTAGAGTGAGGTCAAGTGGAGGGAGCAATCGAACATGGCATTGAATCGAACACGACTCCTGATTCTGACAACGCTCTTATTGATTGGGGCGATTGCGATCCTCTTCGCGACCAAAAGGCACGATCATGGATCAAGAGCAACCGAGCCCCTGGCCCGGGCATTGCCTGACTCAACTCCGAATGATGCGCACAATTACAAGCAGGTGATCGCAAAGCTGGAAACTGAAAGAGTCGCCCTGGGTTTGCGCTATCAGGCTGCTAATTCTGCTCAGAAGGCTGACGTGATGGCCCAGGCGCGTACCTTAGTCACACGAACCATCTACAGTGAAATCTTCCCCTCCTGGTATGGTACGGCCTGGGATTTCAATGGCACTACAGAGGTGCCACAGCAAGGTAAAATCGCCTGCGGATATTTTGTGTCTACGGTACTTCGCGACTCCGGTTGGAAGGTGGAGCGAGCGCGGTTGGCCCAGCAAGCTTCAGAAAATATCATCCTGAGTTTGACAACAGATTCATACGTGAAGCGATTCAGGCGAGTTACGGTCAGCGATTTCGTCAACGCCGTCAAAAAGTGGGGACCGGGACTCTACGTTGTGGGCCTGGATATTCATACTGGCTTCATCGTTAATACTGGCGACGAGGTATATTTCATTCATTCCTCGTATGTTGAGCCCTACGCGGTTGTCAGGGAAAAGGCGATTGAGTCGAGAATACTGGCTACTTCCAAGTATCGTGTACTCGGAAAGCTCACCGATGACGATCTGTTTATAGAGAAATGGTTACTAAAGACGCAAATCGTTACACGGGTAGCGTAAGAAGCTCTACGGAATAAGCGAACTTGAGGGTGGGTTGGCGGCGCTCGCTTAAAATCATGCGGATCGTATGCACGCCAGAAGCCTTTGCGTCATTAGTGCCGCGCTGGAGCCACCACTACAGTACCGCGAGCGAAGCGACCGGATGGCACACTCAACAAAGCAATCGTGAGAATCACAGGTAAAAAAATTGAGTGTGACATCCGGTCGCTTCACTCGCGGTACCGTAATGGCGGTGTCGGTAGTTCTTGTGCAAAGCCACGCCAGACTATTTCTAACGCAAACACACTTTAAGCTAATACAGTACCGCGAGCGCAGCGACCCGATGTCAGACTCAACAAAGCAATCGTGAGAATCACAGGTAAAAAATTGAGTGTGACATCCGGTCGCTTCACTCGCGGTACCGTAATGACGGTGTCGGTAGTTCTTGTGCAAAGCCACGCCACTATTTCTCACGCAAACACACTTTAAGCTAATACAGTATCGCGAGCGAAGC
>DASROI010000420.1:0-6156 GCA_035646955.1 Pyrinomonadaceae bacterium | reverse complement strand
GGAAGTCGATCGGCCCTGACGTGTAGCGCCATGACAATCTCTTCCAACGACGCATTACCGGCGCGTTCGCCGATCCCATTAATCGTGCACTCTACTTGTCGGGCTCCTGCTTCAATTGCAGCGAGACTATTTGCAACCGCGAGCCCGAGGTCATTATGACAATGTACGCTTATGACAATGTTGCGATCTCTGACAACTCGCTCCCTTATCTGCTGGATAAGGTGCATATACTCCATGGGTGTTGTGTAACCAACGGTGTCCGGAATGTTCAGTATAGAAGCCCCAGCATCAACAGCTGTTTCCAAGACCTGGCAAAGATAATCGAGGTCACTTCGCGTAGCATCCTCGGCTGAGAACTCAACTTCATCCGTGAAGTTTCGCGCCTGTTTTATGGCCGCTCTGGTCATCGCGATTACATCAGCGCGAGTCTTTTTTAGCTTATGTTCGAGGTGGATGTCTGAAGTTGCCACAAAGGTGTGGATACGAGGTCTGGCCGCGCTGGCGAGTGCCTCTGCCGCTCGCGCTATATCTTGTTCAGCTGTGCGACAAAGCGCCGCAACCCCAAGTTCTCGACAAGAGGCCGCGACTGCTTTAACTGCAGCGAAATCGCCTTCGGACGCGATTGGAAAACCAGCCTCAATAATGTCCACTCCGAGATCCTGGAGTTTGAAAGCCAGCTGCAGCTTTTCATCGAGGTTCATTGAGCAGCCGGGCGATTGCTCACCATCGCGTAACGTCGTATCGAATACTTTTACATGTTCTTGTGGCATCTAGGATTCCTTCTCCGGGCAAGCGACTCAAAATCCTAGAGGAAAGCGTCGTTGAAAGTCAAAGTTATAATCTTTATATAAAGATAAGCGGCTGTGATACCATAACGAAGACTTGGGGTTCAGATAATCTCGGCGGCCAGGCCGGAGGCGGAATGGCCCAATTTTGGGGCAAATAAATGGATGTCAATCAGCTCGAAGTATTGATTGCCGTTGCCAAAGAACAGAGTTTTTCGCGGGCTGCGCAAACATTGAACCGGACCCAGCCGGCAGTTAGTCAGGCGATTCGCCGTCTGGAGGCCGAATTGGGCGAGCCCCTTTTTGATCGATCCTCAAAAGATGGAACCCTGACTGCGGCCGGACGAGTGCTGTTGGACTTTGCCGAGCAAATGCTCAATCTGCGCCACGGAGCACACCGCGCGATCAAGGAGCTCAAGGACTTGCAGCACGGCAAGCTTGCTCTGAGCGCGAATGAATACACGGTGATGTATTTACTTCCGGTGCTGACGGTCTTCCGCGCGCGCCACCCGCACATAAAGGTGGAGGTGAAACGGAGTCTGGCAAGTCGGATAGCTTCCGAAGTATTGGGCCGCGGAGTTGAAATTGGAGTGGTGTCTTTTAAGCCAACTGATCAGGCGATTGCTTCAATTCCGATCCTGATGGATGAGCTCGCGCTGATCGTGGCGCCGAACCACCCGCTGGCCCAGAAGACAGTCGTATCTGTCAAAGAGCTTGGCGCAGAATCCTTCATTGCGCACAACGTATCGTCCCCTTATCGAGAACGCGTCGTGAAGACTTTTGAGAAGTATAAGACGCCGCTGAATATTTCGATGGAGATGCCAACGCTCGAGTCGATCAAAAGGTTGGTTGAACAGGAGATGGGAGTGGCGCTCGTACCCCGACTGACTGCGCAGATTGAGATCGGTCGCCAACAGCTGGTTGCGATAACAGTAAAAGAGATGCGTTTAGAGCGCCGGCTCCAGTTGATCTATCGGAGAGGCGCCACGCTCTCGCACGCCGCCAGGGCATTTCTGCGTGTTGCGAAGGATTCGAATTAGTTTTGTGTGAACAGGACTGCTGTAGTGGTAGCAAGGGTCAGTACCGATTCGCGATAGCGTCGGGTGAGTCCCGAGTTATCGCCAAATCAAAATCAGCTCGAGTCTCACCCGACGCTACCGCGAATCGGTACTGCCCCTTGCTACGCCCGACTCTTCACACTAACTCATCGACCAGGAACGTCGCTGATGCGCTTTGCATACGCCTCAAAGTCCCCAGTGTAATAGAGTCGGATTAAATCTTTTTCGAGTTGATTGAGTGAAGCAGCTTGAGTTGGACTTTTTGTTCGTACTTCCTGCAAGCGATTTCGAATCTCACGAAATATTTTTTCTTTTAGCCAGTAACCATGATCGTATCGCTCGCCAATAGACGACGCTGATGCGAGTTTATCAATCTCAGCGGTGGTAAGGCCTCGTTTCCATGCAGCTCGATAGATGCTCAGACCCTCCTGAAAAGATTGATTCGAGATTTTTGTGAAGACTTGATTCAAACCCTTCCAACCAACCGCGTGAGTGTCGATCAACGGAACTACGTCGGGGTGCGGATTTGCAGCGGTCTTGTAATCCAGTAATGACACTCGCAGTTCGATCTTTCGATCGCCGTCGTAGTCGTATTCAACTGTATCGAGAAATCCATTGGAGTCTGTGTCGGTATACTTAACTACTTCCTCAACTTTTTGCGCCAGTGGTTTTGGTGAAGGAGTTTTGACGCCACCGTGAAATTCAGCATTCTTATCAACGGTCCAGGCGCCCCATTCCGCTCCGGCTAAGTGAAGTTTCCGATCGAATACTCCGATATATAAGCTGCCGTTGCCGGAGTTATCTTCGTCGAACTCTCCACGGTCACCGAGCGAGTCTGATTGGGGATGGCCGTCCAGACCAGGCTTCTCATTTTCAGCAGCCATTGCCTGCTCGGCATAATTCCCACGGCGCCAGCGTTTGGTCGAATAGATGTCGATGTCTTTTGGTCCACCAAAGCCGTGCATCGGGTAATACATCTCGACGCGTTCCCAGCGATGATCGTCGTCATCTTCGTCGAAAACGAAATACATGTTTGCCCACTTGGCGGTAAAGAAAGAGTCGTAGCTCTTCTCGTGAGGCATGTACATTAGCTCGTCGATCTGTCTCCAGTTGTTGAATTGAAAGCAACCGTCGAATTTAGGATTGCCTTTCAGGGCCGGATATTTATGCACAAAGGATCGGTAGGGAACTCCCGGTCCACCAGAACCGCGCAACGACATGTCGTAGTCAGTCTCATTGTCTTTAGTCGAATCGTTGTCGAGATCAAAAGTAACGAAGGCCTCGTTCAGAACACCGCTGAGGTTCGTCTTGTCTTTGTCGAGTGGAGGAACTGGATCGAGCCAGCGCATCGCCATTTCGCTGAGGCCATCGCCGTCAAAGTCGAAAAAGGCAAATGGATTTTCCCAGTTCAAACGAGGATCCGGCAGTGATTGGGGTGGGCGATGGACTTTTAGAAAGATTGCGTTGCCGTTGTAATCAGGCAGCCAGTCTTCAGTTCCGGTGTAGGCCCAGTTGTCATTGTCGAAATCGAACTTGGTCCAATCAAGGTAACCGAGCACTCCATCTTTTTCGACATCAATAAAGACCATCCAATGAGATTGCGCAGTGCCATATTTATCCGGGCCCCAGTCAGCTGGTTGCGTGTCAAAGGCTTCGAGATCTGCTTTGCCATCGCCGTCGTTATCAGCCCATTTGATACTTATATCAAGTGGTCCATCGTAAAGACCGTCACCGTTTCGATCGATTTGCAAGCAATCATTTACCTGGTCGCCGCGAGTATCGGTCGGCTGCATGTCGCCATTTTCATCCAGCCAGCGCACGCGTTTGCCGTTCCACCATCGTTCGATTATGTCGGGTTTACCATCTTTATCGAGATCGATTCGGACGATTTCATCCGACGGCGTGGCGGACTTCAACGCGGTTCGGCGCAAGTCAGATTGGGCGTTAATGGAAATGATTCCAAAGTCGAAACAAAAGAATAGCAGCAGGCTTAAACGGGCCAGTTTAGAAGGACGCATCAATACCTCTGTGATGTATTTTCATTTGACTCAGGTTTTACGAATCGTCGGCTTATACCACTTCACGTTTCAATGTGGCAAGCAAGTCAACGTTTTCTGACGGCTGCGATCGAATGGCTAGACTTCCAAATCTCTCATCGGTCTCGTGTACCAGATCGCATTGCTCGGCGGAGTGGAGTCGAATAGTCGCTGGATAGTACCCGTGGGTGTTTTAGTAATGCTATTTACAGGCCTCTGGCTTACTAGAGCCTTGCATCATTACCGAAAAATAAATCGATTTGTGGGCGGCAATGTGGATGCAAAACGGTGATCTTAGCGTTCTCAGTTAGATCGACTCTTTGTACTGCTCGAGGTTCTCTTCGATCCTCTGCAACAGACGACCCTTCATGGAATTTTCTTTTAACTGCTCCGGTTGTACTGGCTGCCACTTACCCGGGACCAGTACCTGCGATTCAATGAAGGCCTCCAACGCGTCCTGCAACCCGTTGACGTTCATTTTTCCCTTCACCGCCATCACCTCTTCAATGATCAGGACCATTGCGTCACCGGTAATTCTGTGCCGGTGATTGATTACGGTCGACCGCTCCTGGATTTTCTTGAGCATCTCGTCAAAGGGTTTATTAAGCGCGGCTATGAGTTTTAAATATGAGCGCTGGAGGTTTTTGATATGGCCCACGCGGGTGGGATTCAACTCGAGGTCTTTTTTACGCGCGTACGAGGCGGCCATCACGTTGCAAAAAATATCCGACGGCATGTAAGCGCTTTCATCATCGGCTCGCTGGATCGCCTGGGCCAGCAGGTAAGCCGGCAGTAATCGCAGAAGATTTCGAATCAGAAAGATAGGCTTGTGAGTAAATCCATCCGGTAATTTCTCAATGCCTTTGGAGATCTTGAGGTCTTCAAAATAACTCAACGCTTTGTGAAAGTCCTTAATCTCCTGCTGACAATGTTTTTGCAGATGTTCAATCTGTTCCGGATCAAAACCTATACGCCAGAGAACTCGATAGGCTCTTTCAGTGTCGAACGCTTCATCAAAAACTCGCAAACATTCAGCGCCCCTAAATGCCTTTAGATTCTTTTTGTGACCTGTCTGAATGAAGTCCATCGCTTGCGCAAACACTTGGACCAGGGTGCGAGCCCAACGCCGTTGCTCAACCAGTGACGCTGAGTATCGATCGACATCCTTGAAGCGGTACTTGTCGTGTTTCGCAGCGAACTGCCGAATTGAGCCATAGTCAAGGATTGCTCCGCTGGCAAGCATGTTGTCGCCGTCCCACGCGAGCCAGTTGAAGATGTATTCTTCTTCGAGGACGGCGGCCAACCTACCGTAAGACCGGGCAAAGTAATCGAGTGCCTTGGCGTAGCGTAAACGATCGCCCTTCGAAATCTCCCAAATACCGTTCTCGATTTCGCGGTCGATGAAATAGTCGATCGAGGCTTTTACTTCCTTATGTCTGTTCTGCTTCAGGTAGCGAAATACGTGAGCCGGTCTGATCAAATTAGGTGCGCTTCTTACTCCGACCGCTGTGCCGTCAGGATAACCAATGACCGCGAGGCAGCGTTCGGTGGGTATGCCTTGCCGGTAAAAAATTTCGGACATCACAGCGCTGCCGAGCATTTCATCCAGTTCAGCGAGGCCAGATGAATACCCATAACTTTCATCACCGGTTTTGACTACCCGATCATCCGCTTCCTGAGCTCCGGGACTCAGGATTGTTGCTCCGGTACCTCGGCTTGATATGTCGAACGTCAAACCGTTGTGACGAATGAAGCCATTCCAGATGCTTCGCCCATCTCCGGATGTTTTGCCTTGCTTATTCTTGTGTTGTGTTTGCAGGTAACGGGTCGCCATGTAAGGAGTTGGACGGACCTGTTCAGGCGGAAACTTCTTTCCTTCTTTCAAGTCATACTCGTTAATTATGACGATCGAGAAGGTTTCGAGAATCGCTGCTTCGAGTTCTTTATTTAGTATCTCGGGGTGGCTGGCGGGAAGTAATCCGAGCTCATGGGCTAGTGGAAAATTGACGAAGAGAACTCGACCGTGAGGCCGGTAACGTACGTGATAGTCGACATAACCGTCAGGACTTACGTTCCGCCACGGATGTCTGCCGTCTAATTGTTTGAACTTCTCATACATCTTTTGATGGTGAGAAGTGGCAACTAGTTAAAACTTTTAAAGCTCTCGTCGAAAAGAGTCAACCTTTTTATTTCTCAAATTCTTTTAGATTGGAATAATTCGAGGATTTAGGCGCGTCTGCAGAAGACAAATACAGTACCGCGAGCGCAGCGACCGGA
>DASROI010000419.1:0-8316 GCA_035646955.1 Pyrinomonadaceae bacterium | reverse complement strand
CTAAGTCTCTTCAACAGTTCACGCTAAAACAATATCCGCTGACCTTCATCTCGGCAGCCACGCCGGCCGGCGCCGAATCCACGTTACAGGTGCGAGTTAACGATGTTCTTTGGAGTGAGACCGATACGCTCGCAGCTTTGGGTGCAAATGACCATCGATACATCACTAGAACTGACGACGACGACAAGACCTCGATTGTGTTTGGCACCGGACAAAATGGTTCACGTTTACCGACTGGTCCAGAGAACATCACGGCAAAGTATCGAACCGGAATCGGGAAACCCGGCAATGTACGGTCGGACCAGATCACTTTGCTTACGTCTCGCCTACTCGGAGTCAAAGGTGTGACGAATCCTCTACCAGGCACAGGCGGCGCTGATCGAGAAGACCGCGATCAAGCGCGACGCAACACGCCGCTTGCAGTCACTTCCCTCGATCGCCTTGTATCAACCCAGGACTACGCGGACTTCGCCCGTACATTTGCCGGAGTCGCCAAAGCAAGTGCCACACGACTGTCAGACGGGCAACGACGAGTGGTCCATTTAACCATCGCAGGTGATGACGACATTCAAATCCAGCCCACATCGGACCTTTATCGCAATCTGATCAAAGCGCTGCGAGACTTTGGGGATCCGTTCGTACCGGTCCAACTAGTAATGAGAAGTTTGCGGCTGCTGTTGGTGGAAGCGGCCGTCCGCGTTCGTCCTGAGTACCTTTGGGAGAAGGTTGAACCAAAAATCAGGGCAGCCATGCTTGATCACTTTAGTTTCAAGAATCGCGAGCTGGGGCAGGATGTGCTTCTAAGCGATGTGATTAGCACGATTCATCGCGTCGAAGGAGTTGCGTACACGGATGTAAACCAGTTTGATTCGGTCGATGCTGAAGGCATCGTCAGCCAGCTAAGTGGGGGCGATGCACTGAGCGATGCAATCAAACTTCGCGAACGCATACCTGTTGATCTCGCACGTATCGACTTCACGGAAACGGACGCGTCGAAACGAATAAGGCCGGCTGAGTTGGTTTATCTGACGCCTGACGTTGCTGACACGCTTGTACTTTCGGAGATCACCTCATGAACAAGATTGACCGGCTATACGAACTTTTACCGTCCATTTACCGGCAAACTGATTTCGAGCAGCAATACGCGTTGCGGGATCTATTACGTGTTATCGCCGAGCAAGTGAACATCGTGGAAAGCGATATCCGCCAACTCTACGAAAACTGGTTTATCGAAACTTGTGACGACTGGGTAGTGCCCTACATAGGCGACCTCATCGGTTACGAGCCCGTTCATGAAGCCGGTGAACCAGGTGACCCTCGAAAACGTGAGTCAAAAACACTTAATAAGATTTTGACTCCGCGACGCGAAGTCGCGAACGTGATCGGGTACCGGCGCCGGAAAGGGACTTTGGCGCTACTTGAGTTGCTGGCAAACAACGTTGCTGGATGGCCGGCCCGGGCCGTTGAGTTTTATAAGTTGCTCGGTGGAACTCAGAGTTTGAATCATTTCCGCGCAGCTCGAGCGCAGAGTGTGAATCTTCGAGATGTATCGTTATTGAATCTCATTAATGGACCGTTCACCGGTTCGAATTACACGGTTGACGTAAGGCGCGCCAACTCTCGCTATTCGCGCGGGTTGTTCAATATCGGCAGTGTCGCATTGTTTGTCTGGCGATTGAAGTCATACTCAGTTAGCAAAACTCCGGCTTACTGTTTTGAGGACGCTGGACCAGAGTGCTACCTCTTCAATGCACTCGGTCATGACACTCAACTCTTCAACGCGCCGTTACCCGAACCTTCGCCCACACATATTGCCAATCAGCTCAACTTACCTACGCCGATCAGTCGCCGTGCATTCGAAGAACCCGGAGCATTGATCAACAAAAAGGAGCCAAAGCGGGCGTCGCCGGATTATTACGACCGCAGCGTCGCAATCTACCTAATCGATCGAAAAGGGGATTTACGATTATTTCCTCGTGAGAATGTTATTCCGGCAAACCTCAGCGATTGGCACAGGTATCGTCCGGCGAAGGATCATGTGGCAGTGGATCCGGTGCTCGGACGGATAGTGTTTCCTACCAATCAAAAACCCCGGCACGGAGTTGTGGTCTCTTACAACTACGCGTTTAGTGCTGACATTGGTGGCGGTGAATATGAGCGCACACTGTCGCAGCCAGATAACGCGAAGATCTATCGCGTTGGTAGGAACGAACAATTTCGAACGCTTAAAGCCGCACTGCTTGCATGGGAAACGGAACAGCCCAAACCGCAAGCGGCGGTCATCGAAATCCAGGACAGTGGAATTTATACGGAACAACTTAATGTCGAGCTAAAGAGTGGGGAATATCTTCAGATTCGAGCGGCGCAACAAAAGCGTCCGATTATCCGACTGCTTGATTATCTGGCGAGTCTCCCGGATGCATTCAAGGTCCAGGGGCAGAAACAAAGTCGATTCGTTATCGACGGTTTGCTGGTTTCAGGACGTGGACTGCAAGTGAATGGACTTGAAGATTTGACGAATGAAACGACTGTGACGCCATCGACTGCTGATGAGACTGATCTTTGCGATGTGACTATCCGGCACTGCACGTTGGTTCCAGGCTGGAGTTTGCAATGTGATTGCGAACCACAACGACCAAATGACCCAAGCATCGAGCTCGAGTTTACGCGCGCGCGGGTGAACATCGATCACAGCATAACTGGTGCTATCACCGTGGAAGCTCGTGAACCTGCGGCATCTCCCGAAGTAATTACAATCACCGATAGCATTGTAGATGCAACCAATGAAGAGAACCTCGCGCTTTCAAGCTCGCGTGGAGGAATTGCTTACACCGCATTGACGGTGAGGCGATCGACAATCATCGGACAGATTCAAACTCATTCGATTCAACTGGCGGAAAACTCGATCTTCTATGGCGCCGTCCTGGTCGCTCGAAAGGGAAGCGGGTGCATGAGGTTTTGTTATGTCCCGCCGGGTTCTCGAACGCCTCGTCGTTACGAGTGTCAACCAGACCAGGTCATTAAAGCCGTCGCAGAGAACATCACTCTCTCGAGCGGTGAGCGAGAGAGTGCAAGCCAAACCGAAACAGAACGAGTGCGGCCGCGGTTTAATAGTTTGCGATACGGAAACGCGACCTACTGTCAGTTGTCGGAATTCTGTGCGGAAGAAATCGCGCGCGGGGCAGACGACGAATCAGAAATGGGAGTGTTCCACGATCTTTACCAACCTCAGCGGGCTGCCAACTTAAGGGCGCGCCTGGACGAATATACCCCCGCCGGAACAGATGCCGGCGTTGTTTACGCCAATTAGGAGGAAATCATGCAAGGCGAATTCAGAGCAGATGTTAGCCGAGATACTTTCGACGCGAGTAAGCAGTTCAGTCGAGTCTTTTTGCAGCAGGGCAGAGTACAACTCGACGCAGATTGGAATGAGCAGGGCGACATCTTTTCACGTTACCTCAGATCACTTGCGGCTGACCTGATTGGCCCACACGGTGGCAATGCAGCGGTTGCCGGCTTTAACTTGATCACCACTGAAGCAGAAATTGACAATCTGAAAGGTGAAAGCGGAAATAATCTGCCGGCTGACACCGTGAAGAGCCTCAAAGAAGCTTTGCGTGCAAGTGGCTTCTTAATTGGCGCTGGTCGTTACTATGTTGATGGAACCCTCTGCGTCAACGAGAGTAATGAAGGTTTTATCCAGCAGGCAGGCTATCCCTTCGAGCTGAACCTTCCTCTAGACCAGATTCGGGAAACAACTGGTCCATACATGATTTTCCTGGACGTTTGGGAGCGTCATATCTCCTCGTTCGACGATGTAGACATAACCGAGGTGGCTCTTGGAGGCGCCGAGACTGCAAGCCGTGCTCAAGTGGTTACCTCTGTTTTTGTCCTGCCGCCCAAACTTGGCGATGTAACTTTTTACGATCAGGTTCAGCTCAGTACAGATATTACGACACTGAAGAATGCAATTACTGCGAACAATGACACTGACATCAGGAATGCCCGGCAGACCTTGCTGGCTTCTGCCGAGGCGACCAGGAAAAGATTGTCGATAATCAGTAGGGCATCGATGCGAGCACGAGCTCGAGTTAGTGGTATGCCGGAAGGCGATTGCAATATTCAACCCGAAGCACAATATCGCGGACCCGAAAATCAGTTGTATCGCATCGAGATTCATCGCAGTGGCGTGGCGTGGGACGGTGTTACTGATCGCGATACGCCGGCGGGAAACGCGAATTCAGCGGCAACCTTCAAGTGGTCCAGAGAGAATGGTTCGCTGGCGTTTCCAATATTATCCTTGAACAGTGACTTGGTGAGAATCAGTAGTCCAGGACGTGACGCAACTCGGAGCTTGAATGTCGATGATTGGGTTGAAGTGGTTGACGACAACCTAACACTCAAGGGGGAATCCGGTCCGCTGCGCAGGATCAAAAGTATTAACCCGGATGATTTAACTGTTACGTTGAATGCGCCGGTTGACTTGAGTTACGACGAAAACAGCACTGTGCATCCGCAATTGCGACGATGGGATCAACGCAAAAGTGACGGGAGTTCAGCTGACAATGCTTTGCTTGTTACAGAAGCAACTGGTGAAGACCCAATTGATTGGATCACCCTTGAAGATGGTGTTCAGATCCAGTTCCCGAAAGCTACGGGTAATTCGTATCGAGCAGGAGACTACTGGTTGGTGCCGGCGCGGGTAGCAACCGGCGACGTGTTGTGGCCCAGGAAGATTGAAAGCAAGGTGTCAGTTGCGAAGGCGCTTCCTCCGCACGGCATAGAGCACCATTACGCTCCGCTCGCAATAGTTTCTATCGACAACCAAAACTTCATCCTCGAACAAGACTGCCGCCGCGTCTTCGACTATGTAGCGGTGATTTAGAGCTTTCATTGGATGGGCGAGGTTGATCGGTAGCTGCCATACATGCAGTTGGGAAGGCAGAGCGGCCATTGGATTCAACTGCCAGAATCATGCAGTTGGGAAGGGGGCAGAGCGGCATCACACTCAAAATCATTTTGTCAGTTACAGCGCGCCCCCGCTGACCCTAGATTAGTCAAGCACCTATTAAGAAACTGAGATCTGATAGAAGGGCGTCTAGCGGGGGCGGCGCTGGAGCTTACATTGGAGTTTGAATTATTGGCCGCTCTGCCCCCTTCCCAACTGCATGATTCTGGCAATACATCATCGTTTTGGCGACGGAGTGTAGTATGACTTTCTTCCGACGATGGTGTAGTCGGGGTGGCCCTTCACTTCAAATTTGATCGTGTGTTTTTTTCCGTCCTGCAATTTAGTAGTCGGATAATAACCAATGATGTAGCGCTGGTTAATGTCAGATAAGATTCGTGAATAGATGGTTTGCGCCTGCTCAGGTCGCTCCAGGAAGTCGGTCCAACCTCCAGCCAACGGCGCCACGGCAGCGAGCGCCTGCTGCACTCTTACATCCTCGTCAGCGCGCGCCCTGATCATTTCATCAGTCACGAGACTCTTCCTTGCCTCCTCGCGTTGAAGAAATGCTTCTCTACTTTCTTTCCTGAGAGTTGGTAGCATCTCGTTGACGGCGCGTTCGTCTTCGGTCTTTCGTGTCTGAACAAGTTGCGCCGGTGTCAACCCGATTAGTTTCGCTCCCGGGACGATCGTGTAAATCGTTGCGCGGGACTTCTCAACTGCCTCGTAAACATCATCAAGACTAAACTCGGTCCTGCCCGCTCGCTGTAATTTCTTTCTCTGTTCGACTTCTTCCTGAACTCGTGCCAGCAAGGCAAGCGGAGTTCCCGGGGGCACCGATGGCTCGACGATCGAGTTGCGCAGATACATGGCTTCATCACCGTCAGTTTGGAAGATGATGATTGGCCGCTGGTCCTCCTGGTTGAAAGCTTCTTTGAGTGTGGCCATCAGTGCGCTGTACTGCGCGCTGTTGCCAAAGCGCCGGCGGGTTCCGCCCAGCCCCAGGAAGCCGTCGCTTCCTTTACTCTTTTCAACTAACGAGTCCAGCTTCTTCTTCAACTCTCGCTTGTCGTTTGTGAAGTCGATCAGCATCTGCACGTCGTCGGTAACGATCGCCATCTGGTCTGCGGGCTTCAGTTGGTCCACCAGCACTTTTGCCGCCGCCACGCTATTATTGATGTAAGGAAACTGACTGCCGCTGTAGTCGATGATCAGAACGATCGAGCGTGAGATGCCATTCGTATCCCCGAGTAGGAAGTGGCCCACCTGCTGCGGCACGCCATCTTCCGTGATGCTGAAATCATTTGCGGCAAGTCCGCGCACAGGATTGCCTTGTTTGTCGAGTACGAGAAGATCCGCAGCGACGAGCAGGGTGTCTATCCTGATGACGTCGTCATCTGTGTTTGGACTTCGCGGGTTTGGAATTTCAGTAGTGCGATTGGTTTCCGGGTCCCACTTGAGCTTCTTCAAGCTCGACCCAAAATCTTTAAGTCTGGGCTTGTCGCGAGATTGCTGAGCGTGAACTGGATTCGCGAGCAGAGCGACACTTAGGAGCGCTGTAGAAATGAAGTTGGAAAGCTGACGCATAGATCAAATGAACATTTGAGCGTCCGGGGATGACACAAACTTTAACCTGAATGCATCCGAAATCAAAAATCCCGGTACAATGTCCATTCATTTACGCCGATAACTAATGGACCCCAGAAAAGTCACTATCATTATTCTCACGTGGAATGGTTTGGAGTACACGAAACGATGCCTGGAAACTCTGCGCAACAAAACCGAGTTTCAAAACTACGCAGTGATGGTGGTCGACAACGGTAGCACAGACGGCTCTGTCGAATACTTAAGGTCCATCCCATGGATTCGTTGTATTGAGAATAGCGACAACCGGGGCTTTACCCGGGCTAACAACCAGGCAATCGCACTATGCGATGACGGTTCTGATGTCGTGTTACTCAATAACGATACTGAGGTAATCCAAGACGACTGGTTAACGCAGCTGCAGCGTAGTGCTTACAAATCTCCCGATATTGGAATCGTGGGCGCCAGGCTGAGACAGCCAGGCGGAATGCTGCAACATGCCGGAACCTACATGCCAATCGATACCTTTTGGGGCCAACAAATTGGCAGCCTGGAGAAAGATATCAACCAGTACAATTCTGATGCTGAAGTCGAGGGGGTCGTTTTTGCCTGTGCGTATATCAAGCGTGAAGTTCTGAATAAGGTTGGACTACTTGATGAGGACTATTTCAGTTATTTCGAAGACACCGATTATTGTTTGAAAGCGAAGAGACAGGGCTTCAAGATTATCTGCTGCGGTTCGGCCACACTAATTCATCATGAGAACACTTCCACCAGGGTCAACAAGGTATCGCACAACGAGTTGTTTCGGACCTCGCAAGACATCTTCAAAACTAAGTGGCGGCGTACCCTGGAAACAGAACGATATGAGAAGAAGATCAACTGGCACTCGCTGCTGAACTTTCCAACTGGTTACGCCCTGAGCTCAAGAGAGTTTGTCTTAGAGTTGGACCGTCAAAACGTTTGGGTAAATTACAAATATCTTTACGGCCCTGGTACTGTTTTTGGTGTGCCGGAACCGCAACAGGTAACCGGTCCATACCTCCTTGGCTCAATCCAGCGGCGAAAGATCGAGCCCTCGGGAGTTCAAGTTTCGTACGGCCAGGCAGATGCGTTCAAAACGAAGTACGGTGAATACAAGATAGGCTTCACCATGCTTGAAGTTGACGGTTTGCCGGCGAGTTGGGTCCAGTCGGCAAATATGATGGATGAGGTTTGGACCCCATCGACTTTCAATCGCGAGACTTTCAAGAGAAGTGGCGTCACAAAACCAATTCACGTCATTCCGCTCGGCGTCAATCCGGCTTATTTCAATCCTGGTATAAAGGGTTATCGAATAGATGGCCCATTCACTTTTCTCACCATGTTCGAATGGGGCGAAAGGAAAGCGCCGGAAATACTCTTAAAAGCATTCAATGATGAATTTGGTTCGAGTGAAGATGTTGTGTTGATCTGCAAAGCCTACAATCAAGATCCGGCCGTTCATATTCCAGCACAGGTAAGGAACTATTATTTAAAGGATAGCGGGGGCAGGATTGTATTTTCTATTAACGAGGTTGTGCCCAGCTATCAATTGGGATCGATATACCGCTCAGTCGATTGTTTTGTGCTGGCAAGCCGAGGAGAGGGGTGGGGGCTACCGATTTTGGAAGCGATGGCGTGTGGACTTCCCGTGATAGCGACTAACTGGAGTGCACAATGCGATTTCATTTCTAATGACACGGCTTATCTTCTGGACGTCGAACGCCTGAGACCTGCGGAAGCAAAGTGTCCTTATTATGAGG
>DASROI010000418.1:0-6129 GCA_035646955.1 Pyrinomonadaceae bacterium | reverse complement strand
GTCACCAGTAGGTTCCAACCCATTGACAATAATATCGAATGAATGTCGCTGGAGTGCCGAGACGAGTGTTTCCCAGTCGCTCGGGACAAACTCTGCTTTACGACCCATCGCCGCAGCGAGCGCGTCGACCATTTCCTTTTCGTAGCCGATATAGTTGTCGGGTGCTGAAGGATCGGTGAAGACGTAAGGTGCGCCGCCGGATGGATCAGCGCCCCAACGGAGGACATCCTGACCAAAGGCAGTCCCTGAATAAAGAATCAGAGATACGCACAGGATCTGGCGCAGGCTTCGAGCAAGATTTTTCAACAATTGTGCCTCTCATATTGCGGCTGGCTAGTTCGATTGAGCAAAACGGATAATAGTGCTCTAGAACTGCACTGACAATGATCAGGCCGGGTTAGACTCCGGCCGCACTGGTAATTCTTACAGTTATCAGGAGGGGTTGTTTTAAGTACAATTGCCCCAAACGTTTCTCGCAGGGACCCGATTTCAAAAGCATTTCAAATCAAGGTTTTCTATGAGCGGTCCAATCTCTATCAAAGCGAACAGGCATCGAAAAGCACCATTCAAAGAAATGGTGTGGATACCAGGTGGAACGTTTACGATGGGATCAGATAAGCATTACCCTGAAGAGGCGCCACCTCATTCCGTTACGGTCGATGGGTTCTGGATGGACCAGTTCACCGTTACAAACGCTCAGTTCTCACGGTTTGTGGAAGAGACAAGTTACGTGACGCTGGCCGAGCGAGTGCCCGACGTTTCAGACTATCCCGGAGCAAAACCAGAGCTACTTGTGCCTGCGTCGGTGGTTTTCCGAAGACCAGGTTACAAAGTCGATCTCAGCAATCCATATGATTGGTGGACTTATATACCAGGCGCCAACTGGCGCAGACCGCAGGGGCCCGACAGTTCTTTGAAAGGCTTGGCGAAGCACCCCGTGGTCCAGGTTGCGTATGAAGACGTTGAAGCCTACGCCAGGTGGGCCGGGAAAGAGTTGCCCACCGAGGCCGAATGGGAGTTTGCGGCTCGAGGGGGATTGGAAGGCGCAGATTTTGTCTGGGGAGATGAATTCGAGCCTGATGGAGAGGTCCTGGCCAACACCTGGCAGGGAGATTTTCCCAATGAAAATCTGCTGATCGATGGATTTGAGTGGACTGCGCCAGTTGGGTCGTTTCCCCCAAATGGCTACGGTCTTTACGAGATGGCCGGGAACGTCTGGGAATGGACCACAGACTGGTATCAACAGCACAGCGATATACCGCAGACTTGTTGCGCCTCGTTTAATCCGCGCGGCGGCGAGAAGGATAAGAGTATCGACCCACGCACACCAAATATTACGATTCCAAGGAAAGTGATGAAGGGTGGCTCATATCTGTGCGCGCCAAATTACTGTCAGCGTTATCGACCGGCTGCGCGGATGGCCCAACCCGTAGATACGTCGACGTGTCACCTGGGATTTCGACTGGTCGTTCGCGACGCCGGCTAACTGCACAATCCTGATTTGATAATTCTGAATTGACAATTATCAGTTATTTAGACCTAAGACCTAAGACCTAAGACCTAACCTCCGCGAAGAGCTTGATGTTGATGCTGATCCACTTCATTGACGAAGCCGTTAGGAGCTCACTTCATTCACCAACAGAAGTTGGTATCGAGGAAACTCTCGGCAACTTTGTCTTGTGGATTAAGCTCGTCGTCGAGATGATCGGTGCTTTGTTGATTGCCGTCGGCGCCGGTCTCGCTCTCTCCAGGCTCATTAAAGTATTTCTCAAGCCAACACTGGGCGGCTACGAAGGCACACGCCTGATCCTCGCTCGATTCCTGTCTCTTGCCTTAGAATTTCAACTTGCCGCCGATATTCTTGCTACAACAGTGGCCCCAAGCTGGACCCAAATTGGTAAACTAGGTGCGATTGCGGTTATACGGACTGGCCTTAATTATTTTCTTGCTCGGGAAATGAAGGAAGAAGAAGCAGCAATCGACGCCACCGAAACCGTGACACCTTAAACGCTCGCCCTGGGCCAACACAGCATGCATCAAGACGCGACGCAGTCCTTAGTGGACAATGCACGAATTCAACGAATCTGCCTGGTAATCTTGTCGGTGATAGCGATCGGCTTCGCTCTCTACTTCATGAGACCGGTGTTGCTACCGTTGCTGTTCGCTCTTTTCCTTTACCTTTGTTTGACGCCGCTCGTGAATATTCAACATGAGCGATTGAAGTTTCCCTACACTCTCTCGCTGGCCACCACGGCTTTGATCGGGACGCTGGTCCTACTGCTTGTCATCCTGATCGCAGCTTCGTCGGTAGCACAAATGGCAGCCGACCTGAATACATATCAGAGTCAGATGAATCTACTTGTTGAAAGGATTTCCAGCGCAATTCCAGCTGAGAAGCTGGGTGGATACGAAGCGAAGAATTACCTTAGCATGTCCGAAGGGACTATCAGTGGTTTTATCTCTGGCGCGTTCTTCGAGTTTTCGAGTTTGCTTTCTAACGGTGTGTTTGTCGTGATTCTTACGGTCTTCATACTGATAGGACGTTCTCAGGTGCGAAGCGAAGGGCTGCTTGCCGACCTCGAGATCCAGGTACGTCGTTACATAAGTGGAACGATCACCCTATCCTTGCTGACGGGTTTGCTGGTTGCCCTGACGCTGTTGCTACTTGGCGTCAGATACGCAATCGTGTTTGGTCTGTTTGCGTTTCTATTGAATTTTATTCCGTTGATTGGTCCAGTTGCGGCGACGCTATTACCGCTGCCGATAGTGCTCTTGAGTCCGGATCTTTCGGTCACCGCGAAAATTCTCGCTGTCGTGATCCCCGCCTGCATCCAGTTTTTGATGGGCCAGATAGTGAGTCCCCGGGTTATCGGTCGATCGTTGGCGCTTCACCCGGTCACGGTTTTGTTGTTTCTACTCTTCTTTCAAATGATCTGGGGTGTTGGTGGCGCGTTCATGTCTACACCAATCGCAGCAGTGACCAAGATACTTTTTGAGCACTTTAAAGCCACGCAACCGATCGCAGCGCTCCTTGCCGGCGACCTAAACGCGGTGCTGGAGCGCGACTAATTGGACCCTGCGGTTCTCTGCGTCCCTCTGCGATGCTACGGTGCCTTTCTATGCATTCACTGATTAAAAAGCACCGCAGAGTAAGGCAAAAACCGCGGAGTGACGCAGAGTATTGGACTGCTATTTTTTAATTATGCCGCAGGCGATGCGGTCGCCGGAATTACCCGAAGGATCGGTCTTCATGTCATCGGCTTTGGCGTGAACAACTATCGAGGTTCCACCATTGCTGAAGACCGAATGACTATCGGTTCCCATGTTGACCCGCGCGTCAGTCACAGTCATGTTCGCGGTTCCATCAGGCTTAACCATGAAATTATTCATGTCACCTGCGTGTGGGCCCTTCGGATTCTTTGTTCCATGTTGCTTTGCGTCCGGATTGAAGTGCGCGCCTGCAGTTGTGAACGCTGGACCTTCACACATCGCCACCTGATGAATGTGAATAGCATGCTCGCCTGGAGGCAAGTTCTTCAGGTCCAACTTGATACGAACACCCTTTCCACTCGGGGTCAGGGTTGCTGTTCCTACGCTCTCGCCCTGTCCGTTCTTAAGCTCAACCGTAACTGCATTTGTTTGAGCGATGCCAATGGAGATCGAAAAAGCAGCCAGTATTACAGCCGTTACCAGAACGATAATCTTTGTTCTCATCTTTGCTTCCTCTAAACTGTTAAGGGTTATTAATTCGTGAAGCTTGTTTAGCAACAGAACGACGTGCACGTCGAGGCCGGGTCTGAGATCTCTCGGTTGGGCCGGCGGAACCGGACGTCTTGAACTTGTCGTTTGATTGCGCGACAAACCCATCTTTACTATCTCGAACCTGCGTATCAGCAACCGCCGAGGCATCTGAGTCGACTCGCGCACTTTCGTAGTACGCATCAGCTTCTGCTTCTGCGATCGCGGTTTCAACTCGCGATTGACTGTCAGCAAGAATATTCAACTTGTTTTGGATACCAATTTTTTGTCGTTCAAGTTGCCGCCTACGAAGTTCCCGCAAATCCTCAGGGCGAGTACTGCCGACTCCCGCGAGACTATTTTCAATATTTTGCGGATCCATTTGCTCGTCGAGGTTCGCCAGTTGATCCTGTAGTTCAACCTGGCGTGCTTTCAAATCATCCAGCTTCAGTCGCAACTCTTCTGCCCGATCCTGGGCCGCTTCGACCGCGGTCTGTGCTCGGGTCTCAACGGCACTGCCGAAAAGAATAGCAACGAACGCCACAGCAATAATGCTGCAAAGACTTGGCAAGAAATTGTTCTTCATGCCCAATTTTATGAGCAACTTGGAGACCAGACCATGCCGCATAAGATACTATCGCTGGTCCTATGTGCGAATGTTAAGCTGAATAGGTATTCAACGGTTTTTTGACAAGATACTTTTACTAATTTGTAAGACCTTTGCTTTCCTCACCTCTGCTGGACCACGACAATTATTTGCTTCCGCGTACCCCGATCCTCCGCTTTACGCGCCTCGAACAAACTGGTTAAGCATGGTTGGCAGTTTCGTATTTGGCTCTGGTGGCGTTTCCGATTTGCAAGGTAAACGCAAAGGGCAGATAACCTCTACACTCTCCTGATAAGCCATTATCCTATCCTCCCCGGCTACCCAGTTCCACTCGATGAGTGGATGAATTTTCCGAACAGACAAAGGGGGTTTGAATAGATAATGCACAAGATTTCTAAAGCTGCGGTGTGCAAAGTATTTGTCGGTCTGCTTATTACAGCTAGTTTTGTTTTAGCTCCAGCCCTCGCAATTGGCCAGGAACAAACAACTCAAGGCGTCACAATAAGTGGGAAGGTGAAGACTGTATCCACATCCGCACTCACAATTTTGGACGGTCAGAATGCTGAACAAACAGTTGTTCTCGATGCGAAGACAAAGATCATGAAAGCTGGTAAACCTGCGACTGCTGCTGACATCAAAGCTGATGACGCTGTCGTGGTGGTAGCCAGCAAAGCCGGTGATTCGTGGACCGCGACTAGTGTCACCGTTGGCCCCTAAACTCAGAGCGGCAATTCAAAAATTAGGTTGAGGAGTGTGATTGCTCCTCAACTTATTTTTTTTTGAACTGTGTGAGGAGATGGTGTTCTCAATTCGTGCGTTAACCGTATCATTTGGCAACTATTTCACGAGGGTTTTTCTTCTTACCAGATGAATCTACAGCACCGCGAGCGCAGCGACCGGATGGCACACGCACCTAACCTCTCACCACTTATCCACGCCGTAAAGTCGCTTCAACCCCTGGTTGCTTGATCTCAGCGTCATGCTGAAGTGCGTTTTAGTCACGTCACAAAAGTCGTGGAGGGGAAAGGTTTCGGAGTAGGGGCTTGGAAGGTGACGGTGTAACCGCCCGGCCTTGGGAGTTGACGGTGTAACAAAGCGGCGCCAGGCCGCCGCACTCCAAGAGCCGCCGCACTCCAAGAATGGAACAAAAATTGTCTACCGATATTACGTTTAATATTTCTAATCTTACGTATCAAGAATCGGGAGGACAAAATGGCCACATACGGTAAGAAGGCATCAAAGAAAGTCGAGCGCGCAATGCATGAACGTAAGGCCGGCACATTGAAGAGCGGCCGGTCTGGTAAGAAGGTGACCAGCAAAAAACAAGCTATCGCGATTGGTCTATCTGAAGCTCGGAAGGAAGGAGCAAAGGTACCGGCTAAGAAGAGCTCTTCGAAGAAGACGTCCTCAAAGAAACGCACTTCTAAGAAACGATGATTCCAGGTTAGCCTTCGGCAAGTAGCTTGGGGCTATTTTTTCTCCCCGGCGGCGAGTAACAGGTCGACGATGTCCCGGTATCCTTTTCTATCTGCGAGCGTCAACGCTGTGTCACCAGTCCAGCGCTGCTGTCCATCAAGAGTCGCTCCGCATTTGAGCATCTCTCGAACGCTTTCGGTGTCGCCAGATGAGGCGGCAAGCATGAGTGGCGTGGAACCGTCGTTTGCCACAGCATTGATTTCAGCGCCATGCCGAATGAGCAGTTTGGCTGACGTCGAATGCATATTAATAACAGCGAACATCAATGCCGTCCGTCCATTTTTGTCGCGACTGTTTGGATCCTGCCC
>DASROI010000417.1:0-23062 GCA_035646955.1 Pyrinomonadaceae bacterium | reverse complement strand
GGCACGGCCCCTGTATCTACTTCTATCTTGTCCGGAGTCCGACAACAGCGATCCCACCAGGTGCCAACCTCAATCGAACCGACGAGCCTTGATTTAACGGAGTCACAGCCAGCGTCGCATTGGAAACCCAGTCGTTAGCCGCGACGATCTTCTCACCTTTTAGTTTCACCGAGACATCTACGTACGCACTGCGGTCTACTCTGGCCATTCCCTGTTGTTCTTTGATGACGCCCTGGTTATTGATCAACGTTACAACCCAACCAGAACTGGTTGCATTGACCAGGTGTTCGACATCGCCTTCGACCTTAACCGGACTTACATTAGCGAAGACATGGGAAAGCATGTGAGCGGCAAACGGAGTAATGCGCTCGTCTTCTCCAAGTAAATCAGGGAGAGTGCAAAGAACAACGTTGCCATTACCTACTCGATTCACAGTAACGAGCGGATCGCCGTTTGGAGATCTTACAAGAGCCGTCGCACGTTTCAGTTCAACTCGGTCGTAACGAAAAATCTGACCGCCCAGGTCCAATCCAGGTTCGCCGGGTGATAGACATTTTGCATTCTCGGCTTCGGACTTTGCATTCGTAAGCCGAACTCCCAGGAACGACTCAGGCAGTCCGCGAACCTGTGCGGAATTCAGGACCACTGTGCCACCTTTTCGAACATAGTCCTGCAGCAGTTCAGCCCAATCCTGATTCCACTCGATGCGGCCGCCCACAACTATCGCTCGATACGAACCGACAACACTCTCAAGGCGATTCTTCGGACCTGACGCGGTGATAACGTCAAAGATGTCTCCAAAGACGCCGTTGATAAAGGGTTGTCGATCGGCAATTGCAGGTTCTCCTTCGACCACAGGTCCAGGAAAATAGGCAACACCAAAGAGCTCTCGGAGTGCTCGATCTGATTTATTTAAGTGCGAGACTTCGAAAGGCCATTGCGGATAATCAGTCAACTCAAAGCCGTGCGCCGGATCAAGTAAGAAAGCAACCGGGGTGTAAGGCGTTCCGCGGTCTGGATGTCTTTCTGCAAATTGCATGAACTCGTTCGTGATTCGGCCGAAAGGATTCAACTGATAGGGATGCTCGCCTGGACCAGGCTTAAAGAATTGATCGTTGCCCTGTTCAAGATAGATAGCTGACGCTCCAGCCATGTAGTAAAGGTAGTAGCTCTTGCGATACCAGCTGAGTGACGGCCCCATCGAGGCTCCATATCGAGTGTGATAGAAGTAGTCCGGGCCGGCATAGTTCATAGCCTTTGTGAAGGTAGTCGCCGTGTCGCCAAAGTTAGGAGCATGATAGTAAAGAAAAGCACCTCCAAACTGTCGCGCGGCGCCGCGAGTGAAAGCGATCCGCATTCCGGTCATTGGCATAACGGCCGCTGTTTCCATTCCAAGCAATCTTACTCCCCACTCTGACAACGGGTGCGCGAATGAAGTACTGGATGTTGACTGCGCAGGGATCAACTTTTCCCACATCGGTCCGGTCTCTGTATGAAATAATTCTTGCCACTTCCTGGCGAGCGCATTTGTGTAGAAGACACGATGCGCTTCAAGCAACTCACGCCGAGACATCGAGTCAGAGAGCTTTAGTTCTGCGGGCGCATAGTCCCACACGTAACCGACACTCTCACCCGAAATCCAACCCAGAAATTGATCCTTAAATTCACCATTAATCAGTTTCCAAACGGCCTGGCCCTGCTCAGGCGTCATTTTCACGCTGGCGTAATTTATGAGGATCACGAAAGGACTCTTCGTCGTTCGCAGATAGCGAACAAAGGCGCCTCCCTCCTGGACCAGCTCCGGCACGTGGTTGAGATAGATCACCGGGACGACAAATTTTGAATCGAAAAGCGGCACCTCTTTCGCGCCTTTGTAGCGCTCGACAAACTGTTCGATCGTCTCGGCGTTGAAAGGATAGAGCGGTCGCTGAGCTTCCGGCTGATCATAGAGAGCCCAGAATTCTCTGGCGATATTCCACGGCATCATGAAATCGCGATTGGCTACTTTCGGTCGTAACCAAACATCTGGAATCGCTTCGGAGCCATTCTGAACGAGTGACGCCAGAGGAGTTTGTGCAGCTGACCACGTCCTTAAGTAACGCATCGCTGCAAAATCAGGTTTCTCACGGTTGGCCGGCACGTAGTTGAGGTTGTTGGTGAGAACAAAACAATCCACGTGACGTCGCGCCTCAGCGGACTTTCGAATTTGAATTGAGACTCGTGCTGGTCCTTTTGCGAAAGACCCCTCAGCGCCATCCCAGGCGAAAGACCAACCCCAGTACATGCTCACTTCGTCGTGTGGATCGATAACATCTTTCGTCCCGAATTCATGTTGAAAGACTTGTTGACCGTTTTGAGAAATGGTCACCGAGAAGTTCTCGTTCTTGTTGGCCCAGTCTGCATAACGGACCCAGAACTTGTATTGGCCTGCCCGAGGAATCTCCAGGTCCTGGTAGATCGCAGCATTCGTTTCGTTTGCACTTGCTGCAGCCGAGTTCCATTCACTCTCACCACCCTGCGTCCATTCGGCCGAGACTCCTGGACCATTCATGCCCCAGCCCGGCGACTTTTCTTTTGGTAATTCGAGATAAGAAGGATTGAGGATCGGTTCACCAAGCTTACCCGTGGTGAACCCACGCATGTTCTCGGCTTCATACCAGAGGTATTCGGCAGAATGAGTGGGAATCGGATTAAGAGATCGAGTTTCTGGAGATCGTTTTGGCTGGAACTGACCGAGGCTGACCAGTTGATTTCCAGACACTAATAGAATCGCACAGGTTACGAAGACAACTAGCCGCATTTAGGAATTGTGGAGGAATAGGCCAATACGTCCTGGATGTCCTATTCGTTACTTGTCCTTTTTGTATTACCAGATCACCCAAGCGAGTCGAGGCACTCGGCGAGTGTGCGCTGGCGGCAAGTGAACATTGGAGTGTCGCGTAGGGTGTATGAGCTTGCTTTGGTTTCCCTTAGCTCCTGGACCAGATCGAGGAAGTCAGCAGGATGATCAGTTTCAAACGCGACCACAAATTCCTGATCGTCTAGCCCGAAAGAATAGGTTGTATGAAGCTTAACTGAACGATACTTCGACCCGATACGAATATGTTCGTCCATCATTTCCTGTCGCTGCTCAGCAGAACGTGTGTACCATTCTCGCGTTTTGACGAACGGGTAAACGAATAAATACTGTGACTTGCCAGGAATAATATGTAATCGGTCTTCGACGTGCTCGGGATTATCCTTATCGATATACATCGAACGCTTCGTCATCGACAGGAACGACTGGCTCGGTTCGATGTACTTGGCCATTTCCGTCTTATTAAGACGGGAAGTCATCTCCTGAAACGGCTCGAGATCGTATCCGATGCGCCAGATCATGAAGTCGACATTTGTGCGCAGTCCAATCGTCGAGTAGCAGTGCATCAACAGCGACCCACGAAACTCATCCACTGTTTTGACAAACTGGTCTTTGCACCGCTGCTTCTCAGTATCCGGAAGAAGTCGCCAATCGGTGCGGGCATGATAGAAAGTAAAGTTTACAAACTGTCGAGGAAGCTTAGCCTTTTGCTCTTCGACCTCCTGAGAAGTAGGAGCGAGGCGAAGAGAACCTCTGGGGGGATTGACTTGTTCCTTGTCGCTAACCATCTCATTTACCTCAAAAAATTCGGATTTCGGACGATTGTCTGACTGGAATGACTTCCGCGATGCTTTGTTATTCTGCCCAGTCTCCATGGGGATTGCAACCGCCCAAGAAAAAGGGAAGAAACAATCTTCAAGCTCCGTCTTACTGTTTGGGAATGCACTTTGGAGGTCGACGCGTTCAGGGGCATCTGATTTATTGCAAGATGCCACTCTGATTTTCTCTTGCTATACTCCCACGGCTGTTTTTGAATAAGGCTCTATCACGGAGAGAATGTTGATGAAACCGATCGCAATTGGATTTGGATGCACTTTACTGGCGCTCACTTTTTTGGCTTGTAATACCGATCCGAACTCTGTGGCTAAGAGTCCGGCACCTACAAATTCCGCAGGAACAAGTGCGGCCGCGCCCAATTCCGAGTTGGCTGCAGCCAGGGTCATGTTTGAAAAGAACTGCGCCGGATGTCATGGTGGTACGGCTGAAGGCGGAACAGCAAAAGTAAACAACAAGCAGATCAAGGTTCCGTCACTGAAATCTGAGCGAGCGATGAAGCATGACGATCAGCGTCTGACCGAAACAATAACTGACGGCGAAGAAGAGATGCCGGCGTTTAAGGACAAGTTAAAAACTCAGGAGATTGCCGATTTGGTGAAGTTGATCAGGAAAGAATTTCAGGGGAAATAATCGGTCGGATCTATTGATCATTGGTCGTTTCTCATTGGTCATTTGTCATTTCGCGGTGAAAAAGATGTGATGATGCCCGTCGCCAAGGGATCGAAATGAAAATGGCCAATGAACAATAGGATGATCAATGGCCAATGAGCAATAGAATTTTCGGCCTCATTTCATAACCTCGCGCCCCAGCTTTACGATTCCCGCATAAGCATCTATATTCACCAAAGTGCACTCGTAGCTCAGTTGGATAGAGCGTCTGACTTCGAATCAGAAGGTCGCAGGTTCGAGCCCTGCCGGGTGCACCAAATTCCATTCGAGGGCCCCCTCTGAACTTTCCTTTCATACTTTTTTGCCTTTAAAGGACGACACATGTCTAAAGCTCCCGAGCACGAAAACACCAATCTTGCATTGGTGGGCTTTCGCTACGACGAAAACTCTTCGTTTATGAAAGGAGCTTCCGAAGCTCCGCCACAAATTAGAGCAGCGTTGCGTTCCGAAGCCTGGAACATGACCAGCGAGTCAGGAACGGATCTGTCAGGCGAGACAATCTTCTTTGATGCGGGCGACGTCGAAGCGGTACCCGGAACTGATATGTTGTCGTTGGTCGAGAATTCCATGGTCACACTGCTGAACGATGGACTCAAACCAATTTCCCTCGGCGGCGATCACTCGATCACTTACCCCATCGTTCGCGCGTTTGCTAGAAAGTATCGCGACTTGAGCATCCTCCATTTCGATGCGCATCCCGACCTTTACGACAGTTACCAGGGCAACAAGTATTCGCACGCCAGTCCATTCGCGCGCATCATGGAGAACAAACTGGCGAAGCGACTTGTTCAGGTTGGCATCAGGACCATCAACTCGCACCAGAAAGAGCAGGCTCGAAAGTTCAACGTCGAAACTATAGAGATGCGCGACGTTCGAGATGGCCTGCAATTAGAGTTTGATTCTCCGGTTTATATCTCTTTTGATGTGGATGTGCTGGATCCGGCTTTTGCCCCCGGCGTGTCTCATCGCGAACCCGGTGGTCTATCCACGCGCCAGGCCATCGACTTGATTCAGAGGTTAAAAGGAAACGTAGTAGGCGCTGACATCGTGGAATTCAACCCACGCATGGATCCGCTTCATGTCACCGGAACTGTCTGTGCCAAACTGTTGAAAGAGCTGGCCGCGCGAATGATGGAATAGGGATCGGGGTCCCCTGTCCCCTATTTAGAGCGGGCGGCGATTGGCACGTAGTCGCGGGTGCGATCTCCGAGATAGACTTGCCGGGGGCGCGCGATCTTCTGGTCCTCATCCTGTAATAACTCGACCCATTGGGCCAACCAGCCTGAAGTGCGAGGAATCGCAAACATTACTGGAAACATATCAACCGGAAAACGCATTGCCTGATAAATGATTCCGGAATAGAAGTCCACGTTTGGATAAAGCCGTCGCTTCACGAAGTAATCATCTTCCAACGCAATTCGCTCAAGTTCCAGCGCGATATCGAGCAGCGGATCTTTTCCGGTCACCTCGAACACTTCATACGCAACTTGCTTGATGATGCGCGCACGCGGGTCATAGTTCTTGTACACGCGATGTCCAAAACCCATCAGCCGGAATTCGCCTGCCTTGACGCGCTTGATGTATTCCGGAACGTTCTGGACTGAGCCAATCTCTTTCAACATTCGCAAAACCATTTCGTTCGCGCCACCGTGAAGTGGTCCATAGAGCGCGGCGGCAGCGCCGGCGAGCGCCGAGAAAGGATCGGTGTGAGCACTGCCAATACTGCGCATCGCATTCGTGCTGCAATTCTGCTCGTGGTCAGCATGCAGGATGTAAAGCACAGTCAATGCTCGTTCCAGCACCGGGTTTGGTTGGTACTTGAGTTCCGTAGTCTTAAACATCATGTTGAGGAAATTTCCTTCGTAACTCAGATCATTGTCTGGATACGAATACTGCATTCCGATCCGGTGGCGAAACGCGAAGGCGGCGATGGTCGGAACCTTGGCAATCAGCCGGTAGATCTGTTTCCAGCGACACTCCTCATTAAAAATGTCCTTCGCGTCCGGATAGAAAGTCGACAACGCGCCAAGCGTGGCCTCAAACATTCCCATCGGATGCGCATTGTAATGAAAGCCGTCGATCACCTTCTTGATATTCTCGTTGATGAAGGTGTGGTAAGTGATGTTCTTGGTCCAGCCCTCGAGTTCAGACTGATTTGGCAATTCCCCGTTCAGCAAGAGATAAGCAACTTCGAGATAGTTGCTCTTTTCTGCAAGTTGATCGATTGGATAACCGCGATATTCGAGGATGCCCTTGTCGCCATCAATGAACGTAATTCGGCTCTTGCACGAGGCGGTGTTCATGAAGGCGGGATCGTAGGTCATCAAGCCAAAATCGTCGTCGCCGACCTTAATTTGACGAAGGTCCATCGCCCTGATCGTACCGTTTTCGATTTGAACCTCGTATTGCTTACCCGTGCGATTGTCTGTGATGCTGAGAGAGTTTCCGCTCATCGTAGTCTTCCTTCGAGTCTGATAGGACTTTTCATGGTTATGTGAGCAGATTAGCCTATGCATCTCCGACTTCTCAAGCGGCAACGCCGATACGCCTCCGGACACCACCGGCATTCAGCCGCGTGGTCTTCAACTTTCACCTATTCGAGTTTATGGGTGTTGGCCATTAGGTTGAAACTGAAACGACCACACGGCTGAAGCCGGTGGTATCCGCGCCGTCTTCGCTGGTATGGGTTAGGTTGAAACTGAAACGACCACGCGGCAGAAGCCGGTGGTATCTTCGTCGAAGTTGGAATGAATCAGTTGCGACGAGCGTCTTTGATTTCCCGCTCCGCCTGCTTCTTCGCCTCTTTGGCGTCGTGTTCACTCACTCCAAGATCCTGCAATGTCTGGCCCAGACTACGGCCGGACGCTAACCCTGAAAGGATGTTGCTCCTGGTAACATTGGGGAAACGCCCCCCGAGGTTCTGACTCACTCGAGTTGCCGATACGTACTGACCAAACTTCAATCCGGGATCCTGACTTAGCGCGAGTCTATAACCATCACGGAGACCATTGGCGTTGGTCCTCAGCAGCCTCGGAACGCCAGGATGATCGCGAAGGTCATTATCAGCGCGATTCAAATTGTCACTCGCCATCCTTGCTCTTTCAAGGCCGGCATCAGATCTTCCATTCGACCTGTCAGATGCGTTTGCGAGTCCGGAGTCTGATCTACCATTTGAACGCTCAGAAGCATTTCCCAACCCCCGATCTACGCCAACACCCGACGGTGGCCCACCTGGACCACCCATACTTGAACCGCCTCGACCACCGCCGGCGTTTCCAGCATTGCCATGGCCGCGACCCTGGCCCAATACGGATATGCTCAAACTAAACATCAGCAGGACTGCAACCGCCACAAACGTTTCATAAGCTTTAGGTTTCATCGATACCTCCCCCTAAAATTGAGTTTGAAATATCTCTGCCACTCGCAAATTAGATCTGGACCAAACCAGGGAAGAGTTTCAGCGCAGCCTAACTAACAAACGAGACATGGGTTTGCAACCTGACCGTGCTCCACCACGCGACTGCGAGTGCGGCATCCATTCTAGTCCGAGCCTTGGGCCCTGAAAACCATGAACCCGAAATTACAATCGGATTGCAACAGGCCCCCTTCAGACCCCGGCCGCACCAAAAGCATTCACTTTTTTCGCATTTGCCAGTTAGAATCAAGCCCTTACTGGAACACGCGTTCATTCATTTTCCGCGGAAAGCCCCTTGGCTTACCTCAGCGGAATCTCAGACTGGGATTATGTAACCAGGTTTTCCTTGCCCAACTCAGACGTGGAATTTTAATCACTCGTCGAAAGAAGACTTAGCTAATGAATAAATTCAGGCTCGTACTAACAATCGTGGTGGTGTTTATCGTTGCTAACTTCACGGGATTCTTCATTCATGCGATCTGGCTGAAACAGGATTACATGCCGATTGCTAACCTTTACCGGCCCGAAGGTCAGGAAAAAATGGCCTTTATAGTCCTGGCCTACCTTGCTTTTGCCATCGGGTCAGTCTGGGCCTACGCGCATGGGGTTGAGAATAAACCCTGGTTGGGCCAAGGCCTGAGGTTTGGGATCGTGTTGTGGCTAATTTTATCGGTGCCCTGGTTTTTTATTACTTACGCCGTACAGCCAATCCCGGCGCTCCTGCTTGCAAAACAGATCATCATGGAAGCGATCGACAAGATCGTGCTTGGTCTTGTTATTGCCGCGTTGTATAGACCACCCAGGAGCGCAGTGATTTCCGACTGATTACTTGACGCCGATTAAATCAATATCGAAGACCAGAGTTGAATTCGCCGGTATTTTGTCCTTTGCCTGGGCGCCATAACCGAGCCTACTGGGAACAATGAGGCGGCGGGTGCCGCCAACCTTCATAGTCGAAATTCCTTCATCCCATCCTTTGATCATGGGGGTCCGGCCGAAGCGAAACGTAAATGGTTGACCTCTGTCCAGCGAACTGTCGAATTTAGTGCCGTCCTCAAGCGTGCCCGTATAGTTAACAGTTACTTCCTGACCAACCTGCGGACTCTCGCCGGTACCAACGACCTTATCGACATACTTCAGTCCTGAGGGAGTAGTTACTTCGGCAGCGCTGACGCGATTGCGTTGCCACAGAAAGTAAACGACGCCACCCAGAACGACTGCGGCGACAATTACAATCGCGGCAAGTTTTAGATTATTGCTTGCTCCGGAGTTCGATGCTTCGGTTCCGGCACGAGGGACTCGAGGTCGTTTCTTGGCCTTATTTATCTTCCTTTGACGACTTTGCGGCACTGATTCTGATCCGTCCTTTTTCGAGGTGTGAAAGAGTTGGGACTGACCTTATACATATAACGCCGCGAGGATTCAAGTGAGGGCCTGTTCTCAATTATCTCGCGGGCGACGTGGGCGGCGCTGGCGATTATCGTCGCGCAGCACCTGGAATTTCTTCCATTGCTCCGCAGTCAGCACCTGGACCAAACGCTCATCTGCTTGTTTGCGAATGTCGATTACCTTTGGTGCAGCTTCCTGGCGGAGGGCGCGCAACTGTTCGCGCGTGTCGTTGAAGATCTGTTTCACCTTGGTTTTTTGATCTTCGTTCAATTGCAGTTGCTGCGACATCTCTTCGAATCTGTCGCCCGGTGTCATCGAGTTCCTGGCCCAGGCCCGGTAAACATTTAAGGCTAGAATTCCGGACACGAACCCGAGGACAAAGATAATGCCGGCCGCGACCCGAACTTGCCACCTGTTCTTAGCAATATTGTTCATTGACTACCTCACGTCGTCATCATTTTCATCGTTATAGATTGTGCTGAGCACTTGTTCGTAGCTCATCTGGTCATCGCTTTGCTGGTCCATCAGCACAGCTTCTGCGGAATAAGCAGAAGCCGTGTCCTCACCAGCGGACGGAACACCTGGCGCGAAGAAACTCAACACACCCAGAGCCGCCGTTGTTAGGGCCATTGACGAAACCAATGCTCGCGTTGACTTCCAAAGACGTGACCACGCCGGAACATTCTCAATTGACTGCTTTTCTCTCCAGGCTGCCAGCACGCGAGTCTGGAAAAACGGCGATGGTTCAACCGGCACGCTAACTCGTTCGCTTAAGATAATTGCTGACAATCGCGCCGCCTGGTAAGCGCGCTCACACGATTCACACTCTTTTGCGTGACTGGTGATCGTCGCCAGGTCGCTGTCAGAAAGAGCCGGCAACGGCGAGTTCTCGAGGATCTCGATGATGTGCTTGTTTTTCATTACGCGAGTTTCCCTTCTCTTCTGCCTGCCTTTGAGCCCAACAGCTTTTCCATCGTTTCGCGAAGCTTCCGCCTCGCTCGAAAAGCTCTAACTTTAACCTTCGATTCGGACCATCCAGTCGCTTCAGCCACTTCTTTCACCGAGGCGTTCTCGCCATCAATCATGAACAATGCAACCTGATCTTCCGCCGGCAATGTGCCGAGCAATCGATCGGCTAAGTCCGAAGCAACAACCTTGTCCTCTACTGACTGAGGTTCATCGCCAGTATGTCCCGCGTTGGTATCAAGCCAGTGATTCTCGTCATCGGTCAAATCCGCGACTGCCAATTCAGGTCGCCTCTTAGCGCTGCGGACCATGTTCAAACAGGTGTTCGTTGCGATGCGCGTCAGCCAACCTTCCATCGAACCGCGGCCCTCATAACTATCAAGTTGAGTGAAGGCCTTCAGAAAAACCTCTTGAGCTGCTTCTTCGACGAGCGCTCGCTGTCTGAAAAATCTGTTTGCCACACTGAAAACTCTTGGACTGTATCGTCGAACAATCTCTGCAAAGGCAGACTCGTCGCCGCCCTGCGCTTGTTGCGCCAGTTCGAAGTCCAGGGCGTGTTCAAGACCATCCGTCAGATGCGATCCTCATCGGCTAACGGCTGGCGGACTCTTTTATGGCGCATCGAGTCCGCCAGATCCGTGGGGAAGACGCTTACTCAGTCTTGCGCATTTCGCCGCGACGAGCTTTGAACTGCGCTTTCTGTTGTTCGAGCTGCGCCTTCTGCTCAGGCGTTAAGACGGATAACATCTCCTGGTGGAGTTTGAAGCGTTCACCCATCGCTTTCGCTTCAAGACTAGCCATGTCCGTCAATTTCTGAGTTGCCAGCGCTTCGTTGAACGTACCGCCTTCGCTCGCCTGGCGCAACTCCTGGCGCTTGGCTCTAAGCTGCTCTCGCAACGGTTTGTTGCTCTGTGCAAAGCTCTCGCGAATCTGCTTCATCTTAGCCTTCTGGTCATCAGTTAGATTTAGCTGACGGAAGCTTCCCATTCCTCCCCAGCCATGTTGTTTACCTCGACCTCGCCACTCGCGGTGAGTTCCCTGACCCTTATCCTTGTCAGTCGATACTGACTGGGCCACTGCGATTGAGGCAGCCAAAGCAATTGCTGAGAGAGTAGCGATTGCCAGTGTCTTAAACCGTGGTTTGTTCATTGTTTCTAATTTACTCCTGGTTCTTTACCGAAATTTGGGGAGCCTTACGTCGAGTAAGACACCGCGGCAGGAGTGATGGTTACAACTCTCTAAAAAATAAATCCGTTGTCCGTTGTCCGTCGTCCCTGGTCCGTATCCCGTGACAAGTAACGGACACTTCACTACGGACTACTGACCACGGACAACGGGCAACGGACTAAGGACTACGGACTACGGCCAAATCCCACACCTTTCCTTTGCATTTCTTTACGTTGACTGTAACCGAAACGTCACGGGTGGTGTCTAGCATGTTGTCACTAACGCAATTGCATCTTCTGGCGACGCAGTTGCATGTACTTATTGGAAATGATCTTAAACAGTGAGGAACGCCCGGTTTTCAATCGGCGGTAAGGCAAATGAAGCTAACACAACTAAGTTTTGTCCGTAAGGTACGAAACCTGAATCCTGGTAAAAAGACTCGCCTGGTAATCGGCCTTGGAGTTCTTTTAATCGTGGCGTTTGCCGGATTTGCTTTTTGGAGCAACCGCGCTAGTGCTGCTGAGTACATGACGGCTAAAGCCGAACGCGGCAACTTGCGCAACACGGTGACGGCCACTGGCGCTCTTCAAGCAGTTACAACAGTACAAGTTGGTAGTCAAGCTTCGGGAACGATCTCGGCTCTTTATGCAGACTTCAACTCGCAAGTGAAAAAGGGACAGGTTGTGGCTCAGCTTGATCCGGCTCAGGCACAGGCACAAGTGCAACAATCGAAAGCCAATCTCGAGAACGCAAAGGCCAGTTTGGTCCAGGCCCGAGCTGCTGTAGTGCAGGCTCGCGCGGGCACTGCTGATGCAAAGGCAAAACAGCTAGCAGCAAGATCTACGGTTCAAAACCAGCAAGCGGGCGTCTCAGGCGCCCAGGCGAATCTGGCGGTACTTAAAGCCGAGCGCGACGACGCTCTCAGCAATCTAAAGCAACAGGAAGCGCTTGTTACTGCCGGTGTAATTGCAAAACGCGACTACGAGGTTGCTCAAACTGCTTACCGTACAGCGGATGCTCGATACAACCAGGCGACGGCCCAACTAAATCAGGCCCAGGTCAGTGAGCAATCTTCGGCCGGCGCGGGCCAGGCCCAGGCTGACGCTCAACTTGAGCAGTCACAGGCCCAGGTTCAACAAGCCCAGGCGCAGGTGCAACAGGCTGAAGCGCAGGTGCAACAAGCACAGGCAGCTTTGAATCTTGCACAAGTAAATCTCAGTCATACGACAATTACGTCGCCGATCGACGGAATAGTGGTCTCGCGTGACGTCAATGTGGGCCAAACCGTCGCGGCAAGTTTGTCGGCGCCTACTCTGTTTACGATTGCAAACGATTTAACAAAGATGCAGGTAATAGCAAACATAGACCAGGCAGATATCGGACTGGTCGAACAAGCTAAGGCTGCGACATTCACAGTTGATGCCTTTCCCAGCAAAGAGTTTAAAGGGATGATCCAGGAATTGAGACTCAACCCACAGAACGTGCAGAACGTCGTTACCTATAACGTTGTGTTCAATGTCGATAATCCTGAGCAAAAGTTAAAGCCAGGTATGACGGCAAATCTTACGATTACGATCGACGAGCGCAACAACGTGCTCAAGGTGCCAAACGCTGCTTTGAGGTTTCGACCGCAGAGTACCAACACTCAAAGCGGAACTGCCGGAAACCAGGCTGCTCGAGGACAGCGCCGTCAGCAGGGCCAAAATAACTCAGCCGGCGATGGACAGGGACAGCAGGTCACTCCGTCAGCTTCGCCTGTGCTGGCAGGACAGACACGAATGATCTGGGTGCTTGGAACAGATAAAAAACCGCAGCCCAGAAGAATCGTTGTGGGTCTTAGCGATGGCTCGGCAACCGAGGTTGTGTCCGGAAATTTACAGGAAGGTGAAGTAGTGATTATTGGCGAGAACATCTCTGGTGATAGCCGGCCGCAAACAACTCAAAGCGCTCCTGGTTTTGGTGGCCAAAGAGGTGGTGGTCTGGGCGGCGCGCCAAGGCGATAACTTGAGCTCTCGAGAGGAACTGCGAACAGTCGCCTTTCCTCTCGAGCAGCGAAACTGGTGGACGACTCAGACTAACTTGAGTAAAGGGTAACTATGGCGGCAATACTAGAACAACCGGTTGCAGAACCAACTGATGAACTGAAGGTCAGGAAGACAACCGAACCTCGAACAGTGATCGAGTTGGACCACATTCACAAGACCTACACGATGGGCGATGTGGAGGTGCATGCCTTGCGCGGAGTCTCCCTGACTATTAAAGAGGGAGAGTTTGTCGCGATCATGGGTGCGTCGGGCTCGGGCAAATCGACAACGATGAATATTATCGGGTGTCTCGACCGGCCTACTCGCGGAACGTATATCCTGGATGGACAGGATGTTTCCGAAATGACCAAGGACGAGCGCGCTGACGTCCGAAGTCAAAAATTGGGATTTGTATTCCAGGGCTTCAACTTATTATCGCGCACTTCGGCAATGGAGAACGTTGAACTGCCAATGCTTTACGCGGGACTGGATACCCAGGAGCGTCATAAAAGAGCTTCTGAGGCACTGACAGCAGTGGGTCTTGCCGGACGTGAGCAGAACCACCCTAACCAGTTGTCAGGTGGTCAGCAACAACGTGTCGCGATCGCCCGCGCACTGGTTAATCACCCGGCGTTGATCCTGGCGGACGAGCCGACCGGTAACCTCGACTCGCGGACGTCAATCGAGGTGATGGAGATATTTCAACGTTTGAATCGCGAGCAAGGAATAACGCTCGTGCTCGTGACTCACGAAACTGATATTGCTGAGTACGCCAAACGTGTAGTGGTTTTCAAAGATGGCAAGATAAAGAAAGACTCTGTGGTTGAGCACTCACGTGACGCCGCAGAGGAGTTAAGGAATCTCCCTGCAGTTGAAGAGGATGATGACGACGACGAATAGTTTCGAACTGCGGGTAGGAGAATAATATGAGCTTCTTGATGATCGTTCGAATTGCTTATCGCGCACTAGCTCGAAACAAAATGCGAGCGGCGCTTACGATGCTCGGCGTCATTATTGGCGTCGGCTCAGTGATTGCCATGGTCAGTATCGGACAGGGCGCTCAGGCATCAGTACAAGCGCAGATCTCGAGTTTTGGTACCAACCTGTTGTTTGTCAGCGCGGGCGCACAAAACGTAGGTGGTGTTCGTAGCGGCACTGGAGATAGCGGAACCAATACGTTGACTGAAGATGACTTGCAGGCCATCCAGCGTGAGGTTCCCAGCGTGTCAGCGCTGAGTCCGATGATCAACTCGCGTTCGCAATTAGTTGTTGGCAATCAAAACTGGAATACATCGATCCAGGGCGTCAGCGAACAATTACCTGCCATCAGGAAGTGGACCATCGACAGCGGAGAGTTCTTTACCGATGCGGACGTACGGTCTGCGGCTCGGGTAATCGTGGTGGGCCAAACCATTGTTGACAATCTTTTTTATGGAACTGATCCGGTCGGTCAATATATTCGTGTCATGGAGTTACCCTTCCGTGTAGTGGGAGTTTTAGGACGCAAAGGACAGGATGCCCAGGGACGCGATCAGGATGATATTGCGTTTGCACCTTACACCACAGTACAAAAGAAATTACTCGGAACGACTCGGATCCAGGTGGCCTATGTGTCGGCAATTTCGTCCGACGCTACCTACACAGCTCAGTTGCAGATAACAGACCTGCTGCGTCAGCGTCACAAGTTATCGGGCGGCCAGCCAGACGACTTTACCGTAAGAAACATGTCGGACGTGGCCGAAGCTGCTAACGAAACGAATAGCATTATGACATGGCTGTTAGGCAGCATTGCCGGTGTCTCTTTGCTGGTGGGCGGCATTGGAATCATGAACATTATGCTGGTATCGGTAACTGAGAGGACACGGGAAATAGGTATTCGCATGGCTATTGGTGCGCGATCCTCGGCAGTCCGCACACAGTTTCTGATTGAGTCGATTGTCCTCAGCTTAACCGGCGGCATCATTGGGATAATCCTTGGTATAATTGCGTCACTCGTAATTCCAAAAGTTCTGGGATGGCCGACTCTCGTATCGACTGCAGCCATAGTAGGTTCAGTGGTATTCTCGGCTGCGGTCGGAATCTTCTTTGGGTATTATCCGGCGCGAAAAGCAGCAGCACTCGATCCTATCGATGCACTGCGTTACGAGTAACTCGCGGATCAGGTAGAGATTAGACGAAGCCTTATCCAGTGGATTCTCGGTGCAACCTTTGTGTTCTTGGTGTCTCCGTGGTGGTTGGTGTTAAGAACTGAGAGACCCACCTAAGAAGAACACAAAAGGTCGCACCGAGAAAGCTACTCGAGCAGAAGCAACAACGGTTGTACCGAGTAAGTCCGGCTAACATTGCCTGCTTTATGCATTCCGTACTCGAATAACGCGTTATCGTCTTAAAACATATCTCTGGTTGAGATGCGCCCATGAACCTTCGCAAACGGCTCCCCGGCGTGAACTTCTTTGTCACGCTCGCACTGATACTCTGTATCGTCAGCTGCCAACTCGCTCAATCACGTCGCAGCGAGAGCACCCAAAATAATTTACGAACAAAGCGACCACGACTCGTTCTACTGATCGCAGTTGACCAATTTCGCTACGACTATCTTGAGCGATTCGCGGATCTGTTTGGCCCAAACGGATTCCGTCGACTTATGAAAGACGGCGCATCGTGGACTCAATCGAACTACGATCACTTCCCTACTTATACCGCTCCAGGGCACGCGACAATGATGACCGGAGCCTATCCGGCTGAATCAGGCATTATCGGGAATGAGTGGCTCGACCGAACAACTGGTAAGAGAGTGACCAGTGTTTCAGATGAAAGTGTGAAGTTGCTCGGTGGTGGTCCAAATGAGATGGGATCGAGCCCAAGGCGCTTGATGTCTTCGACGGTTGGTGACGAATTAAGACTGGTGACCAATGACCGGTCCAAGATCATTGGAATCTCCGTTAAAGATCGTTCAGCAATCTTACCGGCGGGTCGTCATGCAAATGCTGCATACTGGTTCAGTACGACCGCCGGTAACATGGTTTCGTCCACTTACTATTTCAATCAGTTGCCGCAATGGGTTACGAACTTCAATAATGCACGCCCTGCCGATAAATTCTTTGGCGCCAAGTGGGATAGACTTCTAAGTGGCGCTGAATATCAAAAGCGCTCCGGCGCCGATTCCCCGCCCTGGGAAGTCGTCGCCAAGGGCACGGGAGACACAAACTCTTTTCCGCACGTGATAACGGGCGGCGCCTCGCAGCCTGGTCCTGTCTTCTATAGTGCGCTCGAATACTCACCTTTTTCGAATGACTTGCTGCTGTCATTTGCGCAACAAGCCATAGTGAATGAAAACCTGGGACAGGACGAAGATACTGACGTGCTGACGGTGAGTTTTTCAGCTGACGACTACGTAGGTCACCGCTTTGGTCCATACAGCCAGGAGGCAATGGATATCACCCTGCGTGTCGATGCTCAAATTGGCACTTTGCTGGATTTCGTTCAGACGAAAGTGGGACTTTCGAACACGGTGGTGGCGATGACCGCCGATCACGGCGTCTCGCCAATCCCGGAACACGCTGCCGCGCTTGGTTTGGGAGGTAGCAGAATCAAGCGTGAAGACATTATGGGCCCTATTCGTGCTGCGCTCACGGCCCGCTACAACAGTCAAAATAAGTCTCCCGACCCAACGCTCGACTACATTTTCAGAGACGATATGCAGGGAGGGTGGCGCGACACGTTAATTAACGGGTCAATCTATCTAAACTATGATGCTCTAAAACGGGACGGCGTCCCGAGCGACGAAATCGAACAAGTAATCGGACGAACTGCCTTAACCGTTCCCGGAGTAGCGCGATTCTTTACTCGGAGTCAGCTTTTAAAAGGTGAAGCATCTTTTACAGATCCAATCGAACGTCGCGTCCTGCATGGCTTCTATCCGAACAGAAGCGGCGATGTGATCCTACTGGCGGAGCCATACAAATACCTGGCAGAAACCATTACGGCAACCCATGGTTCGCCCTACGCCTACGACACGAATGTTCCAACAATCATAATGGGACCTGGAGTCATGCCCGGCCGATATTACGAACCGGCGGCCCCCTCAGATATAGCGCCGACACTCGCAGCGCTTCTTGGCGTCACCGCACCGAGTAGCGCAGTTGGTCGCGTTTTAATTGAAGCCCTCAGAAAATAATAGGCAGATTTATCGATCAGCGTAACCTTTTGAGCTCATACCAGTTTCTATATTCAAGAAGGCTGGTGCGAGGACCAGATTGAACCAGGTGACTGAAGCCGACGAGAGACTGCTGATTGAAGCGGCCCAGCAAGACCCCAGCCGTTTTGCGGAGCTCTATGCACTGCACTTTCACCGGATCTATGCATACATTTCCAGGAGGGTGCGCAACCGGGATGAGACGCAGGATTTAACGGCGCACGTCTTCCAACAGGCACTCGCAAACCTGGAAAAGTTCAAATGGCGTGGCGCTCCCTTCTCTGCCTGGCTGTACCGAATTGCCGCCAACGCAATCGCCGACTACACCCGAAAATTACCCCGAGAAGCAAACTCCGAGCCGGTAGCCGTCTCCATTGCCGATACGGAAAGTAATTTTGATGAAAGCGAAAGGCGCGCCAGTGTCTACCGGGCAATCGAGTCGCTACCTGACGATCAAAAACGAGTAATAGTCATGCGTTTTGCAGATGAAAAGAGCATCCGTGAAATTGCGGTCGCACTCGGACGAAGCGAAGGAGCAGTAAAGCAACTTCAATTTCGCGCAATGGAAAATCTTCGCGGCAGCTTTAGCGAGAAGGCAAATGGCTGAACGTTCACTCAACGATCAACTTGACGACCTCGTCACCAGGATGTTGGCGGGTAGACGCCCTGATCTGTCAAATGAAGATCCGTTGGTGGTCCAGCTGTCAGAAGTGGTGGAAGAACTCCGTAATCTTCCGAGCGCCGACTTCTATGAACGATTAAAAGAAGAATTAACAAGGAGTATTGAAATGAGTAGTCCTGTTCAAAAGCTTGAACCGGTGGTGCGAAGGTTTTCCACCTATATCTGCGTTTCGAACGCGAGTGCCGCTATCGATTTTTACGTCGATGCATTCGGGGCCAAAGAGCTGATGCGCCTGGCTGAGCCTTCGGGAAAGATCGGTCATGCCGAGCTGCAAATTGGGGAGTCAATTCTGAAGATTTCGGATGAGTATCCGGAATACGGAGCGCTGAGTCCGCAAAGTCTGGGAGGATCGCCGGTGAAACTCCATCTTCAAGTTGATAACGCTGACGATTTCGCGCGTCGAGCAGTTGCTGCCGGCGCCATTATTAGCCGGCCGATTGAAGATCAATTTTATGGCGACCGGGCAGGTCAATTGCGCGATCCATTCGGGTACACCTGGATAGTCGCGAGTCACATTAGAGATGTATCGATCGCCGAGATGCAGGAGCAATTCGATTCCTTCAGCAAGCCGAAGCAGGCGCCCGCCAGACGCGAAGGCTATCATAGTGTTACGCCCTACATTACAGTGCAGAAGGCGTCGGAACTGGTCGAGTTTGTTAAGCAAGCATTTGGGGCGACCGAGACTTTCAGGACCACCGGATCTGCAGGCGGGCTTCATTCTGAAGTGCGAATAGGAGAGTCGATGGTGATGATTGGTGGCGGTCCGGGCATGACTGAAAGACCCACTGCAATTCATCTTTACGTACCCGATGTGGATGACGCTTTTCAACGAGCTGTTGATGCCGGCGCGACTGCTCTCTTTGAACCCGCCGATCAACCTTATGGTGAACGTTCCGGCGCACTACAGGATCCGATGGGTAATAGATGGTACATCGCTACGACCACGGTGCCGTTGAACCAGATTGACAAGGATCTTCGCACGGTAACTATCTATTTCCATCCGCCAAAAGCCCAGGATTTGATCGATTTTCTGACTAACGCTTTTGGAGCCGAGGAGATCATGCGTTCAGATTCGGGTGATGGCGCTATTTACCATGCAAAGGTGCGCATTGGTGATTCGGTGGTAGAGATGGGAGATGCCCGCTATGAGGGACAAGCGCTGCCAACTGCTATCTACCTTTACGTCGATGATGTCGACGCTACATATCAACAGGCCTTGAAAGCGGGCGGCACTTCGGTGTTGCCTCCAACGGACCAGCCTTACGGTGATCGCACCGGGTGGGTGCAGGATCCATTCGACAATGTTTGGTATATAGCTACGACGATTGCTTGAGCAGGCTTGTCCTTCGCGCATCGTACCTTATGCTTCAATTTCGCGCGTCCAAGTACTAAGTACAAATAGCCAATTCTCAATTCATCATGGCTTTGCACAAAAACTCTAATCTTGGTGAGTGTCGAGCCATCACTACAGTACCGCGAGCGAAGCGACCGGATGGCACACTCGACATTACGCCTAAATACTGATGATTGGTTCGTTGAGTGTGCCATCCGGTCGCTTCGCTCGCGGTACTGTATTGGCATGTTACTTTTGTGCAAAGCCATTCATCATTGATAATTACTTGGGGCTTCGGCGGTACTTCGCTATATACTCCGGAGCCTCAATTCCTTTCGGCAGCCGAGGGTCGTTGATTGGTTCACCAGCAACAATTTGCAACGGAAGTACTCCAGCCCAAACAGGTAATGCGTAGTCTTCCTCATCATCAATAGGTGGTCCAGTCCGAACCTTCGCCGATGCTTCAGTCAAAGGAAGACACAGTACCGTCGTCTGCTTCAACTCGTTCTCCGTTGGTTCCCTGACGTCAGCCCACCGTTGCCGAATAACTTGTTCGGAAAAAGCTAACAGCGCCGAACTCTTCTCAGCCGGATCAGCAACGAGAGTTGCTCGACCAAACACAACTACTGATCGGTAATTGATCGAATGATGAAACGCCGATCGGGCAAGTACTAACCCATCAACGAGCGTAACAGTCACACAAACGTCGATGCCTTCCGACAGAGTTCTCAGCATCCGACTCGCTTGTGAGCCGTGGATATAAAGGTTGTCATCGGCACGCGCGTAGCCCGTTGGAATAACTATCGGTTTGCCTTCAAAGATAAAGCCAACATGGCATATGAATCCTTCGTCGAGAATGGAATACACAGTTTCATGTTCGTAGTGGCCTCGTTTTGGCAGGCGTTTAAGGGTGGTGCGGTCAGTTTTTGGAAACGTCATGATGCGCCGATATTAATTTAGTTTGGCTGGAAATGGTAAATGTGTCAGTTGCCCGTGGTCAGTTGCCCACTAACCACCGACCACGAACAACTGACTACGGACGACTCGCAACATTCCTATTGACAGGCGATTGCAGTTACTGTTTTCTGTAGGGGTTTTGACGCTTTAGAACATGGTCCGTTTTACGTTCCACGAGTTAAGGGCGCCCGCGGAGGGACGCCCCTACAATTGATCCCGCATTTTTCAGGAGAACATGATGCATTTTCGTAGAGCCCTGGCCGCTATTTGTCTGTCTGCATTCTGTCAGATCTATAACGTAGTTGCCCAAGATGGCGTCAATAAATCTGAGCTCGAAAATTCTTTCTCGAAACTTGAATGGCGCAGTATCGGGCCAGCCAACATGGGTGGACGAGTCGCCGATATAGAAGGCGTGCCAGGTGATCCGAATATTGTGTATGTGGCTACCGGGTCGGGTGGGCTCTGGAAGACCACCAACGGCGGGACTACCTGGAAACCGATCTTCGAACGTGAAGGAACTATTTCAATCGGTGATATTGCGCTCGCACCAGGGAATCCAGATGTCGTTTGGGTTGGAACAGGCGAGTCGAACGTTCGCAATAGTGTCTCTTTTGGCGATGGAGTCTACAAATCCACCGACGGTGGTAAGACCTGGAAAAACACCGGTCTCAAAGAGACTGAACATATTTCAGCTATAGCTATAAATCCACAAAATCCCGATGTGGTCTATGTTGCAGCGCTTGGACATGCATTTGGTCCCAACGACGAACGCGGCATCTTCATGACTACTGATGGCGGAAAGACATGGACCAAGTCGCTCTACATCGACAATCAGCACGGCGCGAGCGACCTCGAGATTGATCCGGGAAATCCAAACATTCTTTACGCTGGTATGTGGAGTTTTGAGCGGAAGCCATGGACCCACCGCAGTGGCAGTGAAAAGGGCGGGGTCTACAAATCAGTCGACGGAGGCAGGACCTGGAACAAACTTACCAATGGCTTACCAAAGTTGATGGGACGAATAGGCGTGCGAGTGGCCCCGAGCAATACGAATGTTGTTTACGTAATCGTCGAAGCAAAAGAGGGCACGCTGTATCGTTCTGATGACCGTGGTGAAACGTTTCGCATGGTTTCAAAGAATGACCAAATCGTCTCTCGTGGCTTTTACTACACACGCGTCCGGGTCGATCCCACAAACGAGAACCACGTTTACGCGGTAGCCTCCAATCTCTACGCTTCGGTGGATGGCGGTAAGAACTTTCGCTCGATAACTGGCCGCACGCATGTCGATTTTCACGCGCTCTGGATCGATCCAAAGAACCCCAAACGGATCTGGAATGGACAGGATGGTGGCTTTGCCGTCAGTTACGATGCCGGCGAGTCATGGGAACCGATCTACAACATACCGCTCGGACAGTTCTATCAAATTTACGCAGACAATCGACAACCTTTCTATTATGTGATGGGCGGCCTGCAAGACAATGGTGGCTGGACTGGTCCGAGCCGTACTCGCGAACCAACGGGAATAATGAACGACGACTGGCGCATGGTCAGTTTCGGCGATGGCTTTTACGTTATCAATCATCCAGATGACCCCGAACAATACATCTCTGAATCACAAGGTGGGGAGATCATCTGGACCGACTTTCGCACCCGCGAGATCCAGGCGATTAACCCGTGGGGGCGCGGCAGTGGAGGCGGACCAGCGCTGGGCCAGAAATATCGTTTCAATTGGAATTCGCCGATTGTCATCTCGCCGCACAATAAAACCACGGTCTATTTCGCCGGGAACGTGCTTTTCAAAACTCCGGATTTCGGCAAGACATGGGAACAGATCAGTCCGGACCTGACTACCAACGATCCCGAAAAGCAAAAGGACGCCGGTGGACCAGTAGCGGTTGAAAACAGCACCGCGGAATATCACTCGACCATCATCAGTGTGGCTGAATCACCGGTGCAGCGAGGACAAATCTGGGTCGGTACCGACGACGGTAACCTGCAGATGACGAAGGACGGCGGGAAATCCTGGGCCAATGTCATAAAGAATGTCAGCGGACTCGCCGCCAACTCGCCCGTCTCCCACGTGGAACCCTCACGTGCAAACGGTTCAACAGTTTATGCAACCTTTGACCGTCACATGTTTGACGACTTTCGTCCTTACATCTTCAGGTCGAACGACCTCGGTCAAACATGGACCAGCATTAGTGGAAATCTGCCGCCCAAAGCCTACGTGCAGGTGGTTCGCGAGGATCCAAAGAATACAAACCTGATTTATGCTGGAACAGAACTTGGCCTGTTTGCTTCTTATGACGGCGGCCAGAACTGGATCGCTCTCAACCTCAAGAACCTGCCTAATGTTTCGGTCCACGATATCATGGTCCATCCGCGCGACAACGATCTGATTCTCGCGACGCACGGTCGCTCGATCTGGATCTTCGACGATGCCACGCCCGTTCAACAGATGTCGTCGCAAATCCTGAACGCCCAAATGCATCTCTTTCCAGTCAGGCCCGGCATCCGCTTTACAAGCCGGTTTACACGTTATGGGGTTGGCGACAAAATCTTTCTTGG
>DASROI010000416.1:0-31161 GCA_035646955.1 Pyrinomonadaceae bacterium | reverse complement strand
TTTCAGCACCAACCATCCCTGCGCTACTGCCTGCATCCACGTGCCGACGTTTGAAAGAAAGGCCCCGATCCAGAACAGGCGAAAGTCGCGATTAGAAAGAGCCCGAAACATTCGGCCACGACGCGATGTCACCGGTTTCGTATCAATGATGGAAGTCCCGTCAAATGGCATCGCAACAGTTTACTAGAGAAAGGATTCGAATGTAGCTGACGACTTGAATTAGCTCATGATTTTCCCGGCCTTCGAAAGGGTGATAATGGGCCACCCGCTGCGTGATGTCGTTCGGCCACGATTTCGGAAATGATGGCCAGGGCAACTTCCTCAGGTGTAACGGCTCCGATGTCCAACCCGATTGGAGCCCGAATCTGATTGAGAAAGTCCTCTGATGCTCCGGATTCACGTAAGCGGTTGATAACAATTGCAGTTCGGCGCTTACTTCCGATCAGTCCCACATAATCGGGGTTGGCATTCACGATCGACCTCAGACAAAGTTCATCCTCACTGTGCCCTCGAGTGACTACCGCTACGGCGGTTCCCTTCCCATTACCGACGGCTCGCGCTACATCATCTTCCCAATTTTCGGTGAGCACGAGTGCAATGTTCAGTCCTTCAAATAGTGCAGCTTCGAGAAACTCCCGTCGATCATCAATGAGCGTAATTTGATAACCAACGAAAGCACCCAGTTTTGCTAGTGCAGCACCAACATGGCCCGCGCCGCAGATAATCAAGCGCAAGACTGGTTGAAGTCTTTCAAACAGCAAATGGATCTCATTAGAGTGGGGTAACTGTGGCGCAATCTGCTCGAGACTAATTGCGCGCGTGTCGTCCCTACCGACAATAAACTTCATGACTTCAGTACCGACGATCATATCCAGCTGACCGTCACCGAGTGTGCCGGAGTGGTTCCCAGCCTGATCGATCAGGAGTTTCGCCCCTGTTCTTATTGGACCAGACATGGCTGTCACCAGCACTGCGACCGTACCAGCATCCAGTAGTTCACTGATCCTCTTCATGACAGCCAGAGAGGTTAGGTGGTCCTGTTGTTCTGGCATTGGGTTTATTTAGAGGTCGCCGATCGGTTGTCTCGAAATATAGAACCAAGCCGGCGCAGTAGCCACAGTGGACCAATAAGCAAGTAGATCGGATTGCGGAAGAAAGCCGGCTGATTCCCCTCAATAGCATGTCCTATGAATTGAAGGATCCAGCCAACTACGAAGAGGGCAAGAGCTGGTTTCCAAAAGAAGAAAAATAAAGGCAGAGAGACAACGATGAGCGGGATCCCGATCGAATGTGACAACCGGTTTAGTGGGTGTCGATGTTTTGATTTGTAATTATCAAAAAATGACTCAGGCATAGTCAGTGCGAATTGTCATATGACATCTACAAAAATATCCATGGTGCCGCCGCAGACCATTCCCTCTTCACTCGCTTCGTCCGCCGTCAACGAAAAATGATGCAGCGCTGATTTCCCGGTACGCAGGGCCTCTTTAGCTTCGGCCCATACTTCGGCTTCGATACAACCTCCGCCGACGGTGCCGGCCACTTCGCCACTCTGGAAGAAGAGCATTTTGGCGCCACGCCTTTGCGGAGTAGAGCCGCGCGTGTGGGCCACCGTGGCGATTACCAACCGCTCTTGCCGATCGGTAGCTTCGTTGACGAGGCGGTAAAGTTCTGTTGGCGAGATAGATGGCATGCGTCACCAGTCTACGCGATGGTTAAGCAAGAACAAAAGTCAGCGCGCGGAAAGTAGACTTCAAATCCAGAACGCATTTAAAAGTAGAGCTAAAACTCAACTCAGCGTCTCTCTGCAGTCCCTGCGTCCCCTCTGCTGTAGAGGTCATCGTGGTTGTACTCAGGGCATCGCCAAGTAACGCAGGCACCGCAGAGAGACGCTGAGGAAGGCACACTTCCTATCACGAGTGCTTGGTCTTAAAGACACTATTCAGCTCGGCGTATGGGACGCCTGAGTCCAGACCGTCAAATGAGTGAGTTGACGCCATTGCCCGAGCAACCTGCATGAAGCCGCCCCACGCAACCCGCGCCAACGCTGATCCAACTGAAATGCGTCGCACACCCAAATCGGAAAGCTTTGCGAATGTCATATCAGGAGAAGGTCGTCCGACAATCACATTCACGGGTAGCGGAGCAACAGCCTTAACAATCGCGGAAACCTCAGATGGTTTACTTACTCCCGGCGCGTACAGGCAGTCGGCTCCAGCCGCTGCATAAGCGATCAACCTATCCATCGCAGTCTGGAATGGCTTCTCCGCACCGACCAGCCACGCCTCACATCTGGCGGTTAGCAGAACATTAATCCCGCTCTCGTCGATGGCGCGGCGTGCTGCCACGATTCTTTCGACTGCCAGGCCCTGCTCGTATAAAGGCGCTGAGGACTGTCCTGTATTGTCCTCAATCGATAGACCAGCGACCCCCGTTTCGATACACGCCTTCACACTCGAGGCAACACCTTCGGGATTGTCCGCAAAACCATTTTGAAAGTCGGCGTTTAAAGGGATTGAAGTTGCACTCGCGACTTCACGCAGGTGGGCCAATGTAAGGTCGAGTGAAACGGCCGTTGCGCCATCTGGCAATCCTTTACTAAACGCAAATCCGCCCGAGGTGGAGGCAAGTGCCTTGAAGCCAAGGGACTCTAAATAGACTGCGCTACCAACGTCCCATGGATTAGGCAGTATGAAACAACCGGAAGCATGAAGACGATGAAACTCTTCTATGGAAGTGCCTTGCTTTGTGTTTGATGATTCCTGTCTATTTTTCATTGTTCATTTCCCATTTTTCATTTGCGACCACCGGAAGTCGCTCCTATGCCAATTTCTAACGAAGCGGAGCCTCAATAAAGAATGCAACCCGCTTTTCACACAAAATGGAAAATAGGAAATGTCAAATGATCAATGACAAATGCTCAGGGCTTGCGTGGGCGGGATTCTGTCGCCGGACGAGTTTCATTACTCGACGCCGCGTCCATCTGTTCACGACGCTGGGTCAACTTCGCCCTCAGGAGATCAACTTCTGAGTCAGCGCTGGCGACAGCTGCTTCCAACCGGTTCTTTCCCGAATCGTACAGATTCAACTGCGCGGTCACTCGGGACTTCTCCCCTTCAAGTTGTTTTCGGCGTGCTTCACGAGCTTCTTCAGGATGAACGGTTCCGTATGACTGAGTAGTCCTCTCAATATTCTCCGGCTTCAGCGCATACTCAATCTGTTCGAGCCTTGCCTGTGCGTCAGCAATCTTCGACTGGATGTCGAAGAGTTGTGATCGCAATTGTTCTGCTCTTTGCTCAGCGCGCGTTAATCGCTCCATGTCCATCATGTAGCGATCGTCTTCCTGCATTGAACTCAACTTGTCTGACAGGCGATTAACCTGGTTCGAGAGAGTCGTAATGGTCTGCTGCATCGACTCCTGCTCGGACGTGGTGGTTGAGGTCGATTTCGTTTTCGTAGTAGGTGCGTCGGCGCTTTCGGTCTCAGGCGTTTGTTCAGCAGTGCTGATGATCTTTACATCACCTGCGCCTGACGTCGGAGCAGCTATGGTTGGATTTGTAATGACAGGCTTTGGAGCCGCGGGTTTGCTGGTACGTCTTGACCGTTTCTTTTTAGTTTGCGCGCTGCCAACAACAGTGAAGGTCAGCGCCAAACTCACCATTATTACCAGACTGAACAAACGAGATCTAATTTGCATCTCACGAAGCTCCTTTATCGCCGCTTTAAAGATACGCCTGAAACAAAGATGCATTCAAGGGTAGGCCGGATGCTTTGAACTGTTCTGACAAAGAGTCGCTCTAGTATACTGGTCGTGTCTTAAGATTCTGGCAAAGCTGCTTTGGACTGTCACGTTCGGGATCAGCCCGCGTTCCAAAAGCTTCCAACCGCATCACCGGCCTGCCATCGCCTTTTTACCGACCTGATTTCTCTAAAAACGGCTCAAAACGCTTGCATCTGAAAACTGATTTTACTTGCCGGCGCGCCATTAGTTAACGCCTCGATCGATATTAAGCTGATGCCTGCCTCAGCAACCAATCTGGCGCCCTCCGGCGTCACGTTTCCTGAATATTCAACCCGAATTCCAGGAGCCAGCTCCCGCGCAACTGCCACCAGTGTGGCAAGCACAACAGGATCCGGATTTGTTGTAACCAGGATATCGGCACCGCTCGTTGTCGCCTCACGAGCGTCGGCTTCATTCCCAACTTGGACAGCGATCTTGTGCAAATGACCCAACTTCTCTTTCGTGATGTTTAGGCTCCTGGCAATGCCACCGCCGATCGCCAGGTGATTCGCGGTAATCAAAACACCGTCATCTAGGCCGAAACGTCCGTTTACGCCTCCGCCAAGTTTCACGGCGTACTTCTCGAGCAAGCGAAGTCCGGGAGCAGTTGCCCGGCTATCAACCACCTGGCAGTTTGTGCCCTCCAACGCTTTTACGTATCGATTGGTCAGAGTCGCAATTCCTGAGAGCCGTTGGATCAGATTCAAAGCTACCTGTTCTGCCGAAAGCAAGACATCGGCAAACCCGATGGTCCGAGCGATGACTTTGCCTCCTTCAACCTCCTCGCCATCAGCAACAAATGCTTCCAACTGCTGTTGAGAGTCGAGTGATAGAAACACTTCCTCAGCAGCTTCAAGGCCGGCCACTACCATTGTTTCGCCGGCGACAAAACGCGCGCGTGCGCGGGTATTTCTCGCCACGACCGTTTGCGTTGTGATATCGCCGCGGCCGAGATCCTCGCGCAGGAATGTAGCGATTTGTGAGTAGAGAGCTCCCTCATCAAACCAGTTCATTGCAGGTTCTCGATTGTTTGCTGCAGTTGAGAAGTCCTTTGAGCGATATCCGCTATTCGTGACCGCACTTCATCGACTCGTTCCGCGGGCGCTCGCTCAACGAAACTGGGATTCGCAAGTTGCGCTTCAAGTTTTGTGGCTTCGGCCCGAAGCTTGTCTTGTTCCCGGCCCAACCGTTGTCGTTCCTGCTCAAAGTCAATCAAGCCTTCGAGCGGCACCGCTAATTCAGCCCCGCCAACCAGGACCGCCCTGGCCGAAGCTTTCGGCGCATTTAACTGATCAGCAATACTAATCTCGGCAGCCCTAACCAAACGTGCAATCTGATCTCGGGCGCTTGAAAATGTATTTCTCAGCTCTTGGTCAGGACAACCGACAATTACCGGAATGCGTTCAGCGGGTTTGATATTCATCTCGGAGCGTATGTTTCGTACGCGCGAAACGAGATCAATGATTGCACTCATTTCTCGTTCGGCTCGATCGTCAATCATTTCCTGCGAACTAATTGGATAAGAAGTGAGCATGATGGTTGACGAGGCGCCAGCGTACGCTGAATGCAATGGCTTATTACCTGGTAGCCGTTGCCACAACTCTTCCGTGATGTAAGGCATGAACGGATGCAAAAGCCTCAAGGCTTGTTCTAAAACCGTCAATAAGCGAGAGCGAGCTTCGGTTCGTTTTGGGGAAGGTTCCTCCGCCGTGACATCCGACTTCGACAGCTCAATATACCAATCACAGAAGTCATCCCAGAAGAAGTGATAAAGAGTTTGCACTGATTCGTGAAATTGATATGTGTTGAGAGATTCGTTGACGCGTTCTGCAGTCTTATTGAGCCGGGAGATTATCCAGCGGTCGTGCAGCGCGAGGTCTTTCGACTCAAGAAGTTCCGGCTTCACTTCTGCGCCATCCGAATTCATCAGGCAAAAACGAGCGGCATTCCAGATCTTATTGGCAAAGTTGCGGTACGACTCAACCTGTTTTTCATTCCAACGGGTGTCGGTACTTCCCACCTGGGCCAGAGTCAAACGGGTTGCGTCAACTCCGAACTTATCAAAAACGATGAGAGGATCTACGCCGTTCCTCTTGGTCTTCGACATTCGCTGGCCCTGGCTGTCGAGAATGGTTCCAGTCACAAATACGTCTGCGAATGGTTCCTGTCCTATGAACTTCATGCCCATCATTACCATGCGCGACACCCAGAGGAAAATGATGTCTCTGGCAGTAACGAGAACAGAAGTCGGATAAAAAGTTCGCAGATCCTCGGTATCATCTGGCCATCCCAATGTCGAGAAAGGCCAAAGAGCCGACGAAAACCACGTGTCCAAAACATCCTGGTCCTGTGTTAACTCGGAGGTGCCAGCTTTCTCTCTGGCCTCTTCCTCCGACCTTGCTACGATGACCTCTCCGGAAGGCGTGTACCATGCCGGGATCTGATGTCCCCACCACAGTTGCCTTGAGATGGTCCAATCCCTCAAATTCTCCAGCCAGTTGGTGTAGATCCTTTCGTAAGGAACGTCCGGCGTGAACTGCGGCTTCTGTTTTTGAGCCATTAAACCTAGTGCAAGATCTCGCAACGGCTCCATGTGCATGAACCACTGTTCAGAGATCAAAGGTTCAATTACAGTCTTACAACGCTCACACTTGGAGATTGAGAATTCATAGTCGATGACCTTGTCGAGCAGTCCGAGTTTCTCAAACTCTTCAACAACTTTATCGCGCGCTTTGTAACGATCCAGGCCCTCAAAATCAGCCCCCGCGTCTGCGGTCATTTTTGCGTGAGCATCAATTACGACGACCTGCGGAAGGTCGTGACGTAAGCCCATCTCGTAGTCGTTTGGATCGTGCGCAGGAGTTATTTTTACGGCGCCGGTACCGAATGCCGGATCGACATAGTCATCCTTAATCACCGGAATCTCTCTATTGGTCAACGGCAGCAGAATAATTGCTCCAACAAGATCGCTGAACCTTTCATCAGTCGGGTTAACGGCGACGGCCGTGTCACCAAGCATAGTTTCAGGTCGCGTCGTGGCCACGGTTAAGTGACGATCGCTATTTTTGATTGGGTACCGGAGGTAATAGAGCTTCCCAGCTTGCGGAAGCTTCTCCACTTCGAGATCAGACAGAACAGTCTGGTCGCGGGGACACCAGTTAACAATTCGTTTACCGCGATAGATGAGGCCCTCTTCGTAAAAACGCACAAACACTTCCCGAACCGCTCGCGACAGATCTTCGTCCATCGTGAATTTTTCACGTGACCAGTCAACTGAGGCTCCTTCGCGTCTCATTTGGACTGTGATCTGTCCCCCCGACTCGGCCTTCCACTTCCATACGCGCTCGACAAACTTCTCGCGTCCAAGGTCGAAGCGCGTCTTCCCCTCCTCCTTCAACGCGTTGGTGACCATCAATTGAGTGGAGATCCCTGCATGGTCCATACCCGGCAACCAGAGAGTTCGATACCCGCTCATCCGTTTGTGACGAGTCATGACATCCATCATCGTGTGCTGCAGAGCGTGGCCCATGTGTAAAGAGCCAGTCACATTCGGAGGCGGAATGACGATGGTAAAGACAGGAGCGGACGGGTCCTGGTTTATTTCAGGAGCGAAGTAGCCGTTTTTTTCCCAGCGTTCGTAGTGGTCTTTCTCTGCCTGGGCTGGATCGTATTGTTTAGGAATGTCCATGGATGATTCTGAACTTTGACTAGATTTTTTACTCGAGCTTTGAAAGTGCAAGGCTTTAACGTACAACGTACGCAGCCCTACTGACAACTGGCGTCAACTGAGGGCACTTGTTTCAGTCTTGCTTCCTTTGCCTTCTCTACGTGATCTCGTCCCTGCGTCTTGGCTGTAATGCTCTAATAAGAAACTCCGATCAGACTTAGAGCACACTGCCCAGCCGATCCGCCGCCAAAGAAAGTGTGGACCAGCTCAATACCCATCTGAGCCCAAATTAAAACAGGTGACCGGAAAACCAGTCACCTGCAGAAAACCTCGACGGACTAAGTTTACTTTGTCTGAGACTCTTTCTCTTCCAGTCTCCGTTGGATGAGCAACTCAGCCAGGTCCGGCACCACTTCCCAGGCAATTTCACGAACAACCTTATCAGACATCATTTCGACCACGCGTCGCGCAATCGCGTCAATCATTTCGGGCGACAGGTTCTCTGCGTTAACCCCGCTCGCATATGCAGCGGTCGCGACCGATTGACGATCAACTTGAGGCGCTGGTTCATAAGCTGCCGGTGCTTCTTCAACGAAAACTTCTTCAGCCTGAGAGTTGAAAGCCATCTCCTTCTTATCCACAAAAGGAGCGTCGATTACCGCAGGTTGATAAGAATATTCGTGGGCTGCGGCACTTGCTGCTTTTTCCGTCACCTGTGGCTCAACGAAGGGCCGACCGGCTGGTTCTCCAACCTCGAGAGTTTCCTCAAGGTCCAGCACGAAATCGTCGTTGGTGGCAGCATGAACAGGTTCGAATTCACCCAGATCCAGTAGGACGTCCGCAGCTTCCGGAACCGTATCGTTTTTCCTCTTTTCGCGACTTTCCATCTTTTCCTCTTTCGAGACCGATTCTGCGGGAATCGCTGGTTCTAATGTCTTCGCCCCTAAGTCGTAATTGTCTGGCAACCGGAGAGTATCCGCCGTCGCCATCTCCAGTTCACTCGTACTAAGAAACTGGGCGTCGTCGGAGGTCTTCTCCTCTACTTTAGGGAGTTCCGCAGTGGGCACTTCACGTTTTGCCGGAGGGTTATTAACTAGTGCCCCCACTCTGTCGATCAGTCTTCGAATCGATTGAAATGGTTTGGTCAATATATCGTCCGCGCCAACTCTGCGCGCCTCCGCTTCGTCGAAAGGCTCAAACGAGCCAACCAGAAGCATCACCGGAATATGCTTGAGCTTCTCGTTTTCTTTGACGTATTTACAGACTTCATAACCGGTTTTCGACGGCATGAAGATATCTGCGAGGATTATGTCGGGCGCAAATTCCTCGAGGTTATCGATGGCCTGTTGACCATCGCCGAAAGAGACCACCCGCACGCCTTCATCGGCGAACGTTAGGTCAATCACTTTCTGAATGGTGACCGAGTCGTCGGCAAGTAGGAGTTTGCGACCAGCTAGCAAAGCTAAATTCCTTTAGCTAGAAGTAGCACCATCGGCGGGGCCTGGTAGTGCATTTGCACAGATGGCGCGGGGCATGTCATTACGAAGTGGGCTCTTAAATAAGGGCCACCAGATGAAAACTAGCACCCACGGTAACGGACAGTCAAGAGTTTAGTTTTAGCACGTTCAACACCTTGGAGTACTGCGGCCCAGCGCCGCTTTGTTATAAATGCTTAATTCAATAAGAATCTGCGCCTCAAAACGAACGCGGTAAAGAGCCTACTCAAAAGTCAGGGACTAGTATTCGTAGCTACTATATCGTCCCCAGTGTCCGGTTTCCCGTCAGGCCCCAGGGATCGCAACGTGAACCGATCCCGTTCGCCCCGGTATTGATAGGGTCGATGCCAGGGATCGAGTCGAATCACCTGGTTGAGATATCGTGGACTTAGATGATCGATAACCACTGACTCCTTTTCCGATACAACAAATGAACCTCTGTCGCGTCGATACGAATCCAGGGCCTTAACAATCGAGGCTAACTCAGCTTTCGCAACAGTCTGCTTTTCGGCATTGATAGATTGCGGCAGGCCACTGACATCGCTCCACTCGTGGTTCCCACTCTTGAAACCAGTAAGGTTCCAATCTTTGACCTTCGAGAAACGGAAATTGAGTTCAACAAGTGACACCACTAATGCCGATGCTCGCGTACCAAAAGGCAGGCCAAAGGCTGAGATCTCTTTAATTCTAATATCGTCGGACGGAAGAGTTACACCGAACAGCGCGGCGACCAGGCAACGCGCCTCAGCGTTTTTAAGATCATTACCCTTGCTGTTGTTTTTGCAATCTGGTTCGGAAAGCTGAAAGTTGCCAGCCCTGGCGATAACTCCCAGATCCTCCCAGTGATCGGGTCCCAACCGGACTTCGTTCAGACGCCACACTCCGTCTTTATTTTGCGTCGCCCGAAAGGCGAGTTCAATCTGCGCCCTGACGCTAGCCGAGCTGTCGTCTTGAGTTACATCAATCACGTGTATCTCGCTTTTTGGAAACGAGATTCCGGAGATATTCGAAATCAACTTGCGAGCCTGGCTGCGACTCAAGTCAGCCTGCGCAGAACCGACGCAGAGTCCGATGAGCACTAAAGAGAGAAGCGGAACAGTTCGGTGAGATATCATTCGAAAGGAGCTAGGCTGAAGCCTTACCGATCAACATCTGTAACATTATCTGCAGCTGAGCGGTCGTAAACGGTTTTGGGAGAAACACGACTGCACCGGCTGAAAAACTATCGGAAGACAGCTTTGGATCCTGTTCAGCCGTCATCATCATTACTGGAATATTGGCGAGCCTGGGCTCTGACTTCATGAATCTAACGAGTTCTGGACCAGTGATATGAGGCATGACCACATCCAGGATGGCGGCTGTAAAGTCAGGATCCGCTTGAAGAGTTTTATAAGCCTCGCGTCCGTCACGAGCTGTCACCACGTGGAAGTTTTCCTTCTCCAGAATGGTGGCGACAAGCCGCAAGATGGCCGGATCATCATCGGCTACTAGAATTCGTCGATTTTCGCCGTCGACTAAGTCCATCGACTCTTCGTCATTAGCCATTCGATCTTGCTCTCCCTTTAGTTTTTAGATTTCTACTGGCCGGCAGCTTTCACCAGCTTGAGTGGACAAATCGGCAGCTAACTTTATCGCCGCGACCATACTTGAGTGTTCGGCCACTCCCTTGCCGGCAATATCGAACGCCGTTCCATGATCAACAGAGGTCCTGATGAACGGCAAACCAAGCGTAACATTAACTGCTTCGCCAAAGGACAAACATTTTACGGGAATCATCGCCTGATCGTGATAACAGGCAATAACCGCATCGAATTCACCTCTCGACGCTCTTAGAAAAACAGTATCGGCGGAATAAGGACCATGAACATTGATGTCGTCCATTTGGCGGCACGCTTCGATCGCCGGCATTATCTCGGAAGCCTCTTCGACGCCGAAAAGACCGCCTTCGGCACCATGAGGATTCAAGGCTGCGACTGCGAGTCGCGGTCGCTCGATTCCCCAACGCTCCAGCTCACGATGGGTGAGATTGATTACCTTAACGAGCCGATCTCGTTCAACCATCCGGATTGCCTCGGAAAGAGGGACGTGAGTCGACAAGAGTACTATTCGTAAATTCGCCGCTACGAAAGCCATCGCATACTCTTCCGACCTGGTGAGATGAGCTAGAAACTCCGTATGACCAGGAAAACTATAGCCACCAAGGAATAGAGCTCTCTTATTAATAGGCGCGGTGGCGATGGCATCAATACTTCCTGCTGCGCAAAGTTCCACGGCGGCTTCTATATAACCTGCCGCAGCTTTGCCCGCGGCAGCTGATTCGATTCCAGGTTCTATAAAGCCAGTGATGTTATCGAGGTGATAGATGACCGGATCTGAAAGGTGCTCTGGAAATGACTCTTCCTTCCGGATGATATCGTAACCACTTTGCAGATCGAGCGTGCGTGCGGTGTGGGCCAACGTCTGAGCGTCGCCAATTATGACAGGCACACACACCTTTTGGACGTCGAGTTCAGCGACGGCCTTAAGGACGACCTCCGGTCCGATGCCGGCCGGGTCGCCCATCGTGATGCCGATGCGCGGCAAGTCTCTCCTGGGTCGAGGTCCCGGGTTAGTTGAACTATAGTCTGACTGTCGCATTTGTTGTGGCGACGCACTGTAGGCCAGATGAGTTACACACAGGGCGAGGCTGTCGCAACCTAATTAGTTAATCAGTAGTTTCGACCCGCTCATCAGCCTTGTACATGTACTTGATGTTCCTTTTGAGAACAAGAAGGTTCGGCGCTGCTTTGCGATTTACTTTTAAAGCACCACGGTCATACCATTCAATGGTCCCTTCGATTTCCTCTCCATCCAGCAGAACGATCACCATCACAGTGTGGGCATCAATCTGTTTCTTGTAATAGAAAATCTCCGCGTTTGTTTCGTTTGGTGGCGGCACTCTTTTCTTTACCTGGACAGGACTATGTTGTTGAGCGGGTCTCGGCTGACTGCCGCTATCGTTTGAGGATCGCGAACTACCGTTTGAACGCTCTCTGGGCTGCGGAACCTCACGGGCTTTGCCTTTCACTTCCGCAAGGGTTGTTCTTATGAGTTTACGATTCACTGAAATATTACCTCCACAAATCTAGAACGGGTTTTTTCGATCCGCCCTGGGGACAAACAATAGGCGCGCAAGCGCGGGGCCTTTGCGGATCAACGCACAACTCTCGCAGGCTGCGGCCATCCGAGGAGAGGAACTTAAACATTACCCGTAATGGAAAATCCTGCAAGGAATGAGGGACATGCTACACAACAAGGAAAGAAAAAGCAAAGCTAAGATCTGTCAAAACGCACACCACAATCACTTTGATTGCATTGGATCCTTATCAACGTCAGTACGATTCGCGGTAGCGTCGGGTGAGTCTCGAGATCCTTATACTTGATAGTCAATCGAGACTCACCCGACGCTACACCGGATCGGTACCGACCTTGTTCACCGCTCAGCAAAAAAATCGGGAAGGCCGATCCGGCCTTCCCGCAAGTGCAGGGCAGTAATGTCGGTTAGTCAGCCTTCTTGCGAATGAACGTTGGGACATCAAGATCATCCACTCGTGCATTCATCATAGGCCGGGGTAGATCGTCAGCTGGACGATTTACAAATCTAGGCGCGGGAGCTGGTATTGCTGTATTGACTGCCGCCGTGGCAATCGCCATTGGCTCTTTATCGAAACCCGTTGCGATTACGGTGATCTTCATTTCATCTGTGAGACTCTCGTCTATTACAGCGCCAAAGATAATATTCGCATCATCGTCAGCAGACTCACGGATGATTGACGAAGCGGCGTTTACTTCAAACAACGTCAAATCTGGTCCACCTGTAATATTGATCAGGACACCCTTGGCACCCTGAATGGTCGCTTCTTCCAGAAGAGGCGATGAGATTGCCTGTTGAGTCGCTTCAATCGCGCGGTTTTCACCGGTCGCGCGTCCGGCACCCATCAAGGCCATACCCATTCCCTGCATGATCGATTTGACGTCGGCGAAGTCGAGATTGATCAAACCAGGAACAGTGATCAAGTCGCTGATACCCTGTACTGCTTGTCGCAAAACGTCGTCGGCCACCCTGAACGAGTCACCAAGCGAAACACCTCGCTCAACAGTATGCAGTAGACGCTCGTTCGGAATCGTGATGACCGTATCAACACATTCCCGAAGCTCTCTGAGTCCCTGATCTGCCTGTTGCATACGCCGGCGACCTTCGAATTGGAACGGTTTAGTAACCACCGCCACAGTCAGAGCGTCGAGTTCAGTTGCAAGCGAAGCAATAATTGGAGCCGCACCGGTTCCAGTTCCGCCACCGAGACCGGTGGTGACGAAAACCATATCGGCGCCTTCAAGGACTTCAATAATTTTGTCGGTATCTTCAAGCGCAGCTTCACGACCAACATTAGGATCGGCGCCAGCGCCGAGACCCTTGGTAAGCCGACTACCTAGTTGAATCTTAATTGGCGCTCGTGATCTCTTGAGCGCCTGCAAATCAGTATTGGCCACTAAGAACTCAATACCTTCAATGCCGGACTCGATCATGCGGTTGACAGCATTGCCTCCGCCTCCGCCGATGCCAATCACTTTTATCCGCGCACCAGTCAATGGCGGATCGTCATCTATGAAAATATTAATGCCGGTTCCGGGTTGACGCGTGTCCGGTGTCATAGTTAGTTCCTCTCTCCCAAAACGGGATGGCTTCCAAGGCCTCTTTCTTCTATATTGGGCTGCTTGCGCCATCGGCATCGATATGTTGCGGGCAATATCTTGTGCAGTCGGGGCGCAAGCATACAACAACTTGTCAGAAAATACTACCGAAACGATTTCGAAATCTTGAGACAAAATGTGTCAGTTTTCCAGTTGACCCTCGTCTGCTGATTCCAGTACGTATCTCCGCGGCCTGAGCACGATGCGCAAGAAGTGCAAGACCTGCTGCAGCGGCCCACGCTGGACTTTGAATATCTTCAATCAAACCACCAAATCGATCTCGCTCGGGAAAACCAAGACGCACGGGCGCATCGAATACCTGCTCAGCAATCTCGGTCATGCCACTCAACAGTGCTCCTCCGCCAGTCAGCACTACTCCGCTTGAGAGCTGACGTTCCCAACCAGCGTCTTTGATCTCATCTGCGACGTGCATCAAAACTTCTTCGGCTCGAGGTTGAAGAATGTCGCAAAGAATCTGTCGCGAGAGTTGTCGCGGAGGTCTGCCACCCACCGAAGGCACGTCGACCAGTTCGCCTCGTTCCATCTCGCTCAAAGAGCTGCTGCAAGCGCAACCAACTGTTCGCTTGATCTTTTCGGCCTCAGGTATCGGAGTGCGCAAACCGAAAGCGATGTCGTTAGTGAAATGCGATCCTCCGAGCGGAAATACCGCTGTGTGCTGGACAGCGCCACGCTGATAAATAATGAGCCCGGTTGTTTCAGCCCCAATGTCAACCAGGGCAGCACCAAATTCCTTGTCATCCTCCGTTAAAGTCGCTTCGGCTGCCGCAAGCTGCTCCAGGACCATATCAGCAACCACCAGGCCTGCCCGATTAACTGCATTAATGGCGTTCTGACGCGCCGTTACAGGACTCGTCACGATATGAACTTTTACCGCCAAACGCGCCCCAATCATGCCAACCGGGTCATTTATTCCGTCCTGGTCATCGACGATGAACTCCTGGGGCAACCGATCCACAATCTCCCGACCGGCTGGCAATTGAATCGCACAAGCAGAGTCGATAGCCCGGCGAACATCCTCTGGAACGATTTCGCGATCCCGACCCGAAACTGCCACGATAGCCTGTCCGTTGAAACCGAGAATGTGCGAGCCTGCAAGATTGATCGTGACTTCTTCGGCTTCTAAACCACTCATTCTTTCAGCTTCCTCCACGGCTTTTTTAATTGCATCGACCGCGGCGTCAGGATTAACAATTACTCCTTTTCGCAAGCCACGAGCCTCTGCCTCTCCAATACCGACGACCTCGAGAGTTCCACCTTCACCGGCCTCGCCCGCAATACACGTCACCTTGCTTGTCCCAATGTCGAGACCAATCACGTGCTGCGTACGCTTAGCCATTTAGTCGGGCTCCTCTGCTGATTGTAATTTCAGCACACTGCTTCATTACGTGCGCTTCTGCTCCACCTTCTTCGGTGGCGTGCGAGATTTAGTGTCTTTCTCTTTAGCCTTGTTCCCCTGTGTTCGTGATTGAGCCTCGGGCTGGTTTTCAACCGAGTCGGCAGACTCAAGCGTGTCACCGAACACCTGACTGCCGGTCACCATTCCAACAACAATTCGTTTTCCCTGGATGACATCCAGATAGCTAATCGATGGACCTTTCGACGTTTGCCGCAAATGATCCAGAGTCTCCAGCGCCCGACGTAGACGCTTGGCCTGGTCCTGTGACCCGAGGCGGATCTCGATTTGCGAGTCGTCCCCCGACAGTTGAGCCCGCACATCGCGTAAATCCAGAACGTTCAGTTCGCTGATTCGTTCAGACACCTGATCTCCGTCCCAGTCTCTTTGCAGCTCCATGAACTTTGCAACGCGACTCTTGTTTTCCTCCGCAGCCGCCGCTGACTCATCTTCGTTCCAACCCCTGAGAAAGAATGGCGGCATTTGATCGGTCGAATTGAGCTCATTCAAAACAACACCATCTTCATCAACCCAGACCAGCCTGCCGGAACTCATTCGAACAACCACTTGAGGTTGACGTTCAGTGATGCGAACTCTCATTCCGTCAGGTAAAACCCGGGTGACTACGGCGGTTCTAACCCAGGGTAGTCTTTCAAGTCGGGCATTCACCGACATTAGATCGGCGCGCCACACTCCCGTCGTCCTCACCTCATCGCGTACAGCAGACTCAATGGCTTGAGCTGACGCACGATTCACACCGGCTGTCTGCACAGTACGCACCTGGAAGAAACTTGCGGCAGCGGCTGCTCGATAACCCAGAAAGGCAAACACGACGACTACGGCTATCGCTGAGAGTCTCAAGATAAGAGGTGCGTAACCAATCAAACTTCTCAGTCGCATCGCGAGCGGTTGGCCATCGGACTTGCTTCTCCTGGAAGGATTCTGAGCAGTCTTTGCGCTACGAGCCTTGGAGCCCGCACTTCCACTTCGAGTTCCAACTTTTTGTGTAGCGATATTTTCTCTCACAGCTCAGTTTCCTTTCTGTCTTTCTCTTCATTTGTCGACTTGTTCAAGGCAGTCGCAAATGATTCATCCGAGTTTGCTCGCCACAGCTCGACTTCGTACTCGAGTTCAATTCCCTGTTCTCGTTTCACTCGTTCTCGAATCTCTTCGGCGAGTGCCAACGCATCTTCAGCTCGGGCATTTTCTCCTTCAGTAACAATGAAGTTAGCGTGGACAGGAGAAACTATGGCGGTTCCTCGACGCTGTCCCTTCATTCCGAGCTCATCAATGATCTTTCCAGTTCCTTTCAAACTAGCCGGAGGATTCTTGAAGAAACATCCAGCTGACCGGGCGCCATGAGGCTGCGTAGCTAACCGACGTGTCTTTGCATCGTCCATTCGCGCCTTAATTTTTTCTGGATCGTCTGCGGTGAGTCTGAGAGTAGCGCCAAGCAAAAGTTCTCCTTCGGCAAATGAAGCATGACGATAGTTCCATTCAATGCTGGCACCTGGAATGCTCATCACTTTTCCTTCGCGGGCTACCCTGACTGAGTCAGTGACCGTTCCAATCTCGTGGCCATAGGCTCCGGCATTCATCCATAACGCACCGCCTACTGTCCCCGGAATACCTCCGAGTCCTTCAATTCCGGCGAGACCACGCCGCGCGACATCTATACATAATCGAGGCAACGAATAGCCGGCGCTTACCGAAACCATTTCGCCTTCGATTTCAACGACGCCCTTCATCTCACTCAGGCTCAGCACCACATAGTGATGGTCTCCGTCATCTGCCAATACGTTGCTTCCCGAACCGAGGGCACGCCAACCAACACCAGACTTTTCCATTTCGAAAACAACAGCGGCTGCCTGTTCTTCAGTAGCCGGCGAAATCACCCAATCGATTGAGCCACCGACACGCAGGCTGGTGAGCTCAGCAAACCGACGACCACGCTCAGCTCGGACACCGAGCGTCTCCGCGATGGCCGCCAGCGCCTGGTCACGCTGGATGAGCTTCTCAGTTTGTAGATCAGTATCAGTCATTACTTCTTTCAAGCCGTTGTTGTGTCGGAGCGCTCCTGCAGCAAAGCCAGAAGTTGGTCGCCAACTCGATTAACTGTGCCGGCCCCAAGCGTTACGACCAGGTCTCCCGGTTGCACGTGGTCGCGCAGAATTGGCGCAGCATTCTCGAGTGGACCAATGTAAGTGACATCTTTGTGGCCAAAACGCTTTATGGCCGCCGTCAACGTTTCAGAGTTAACGCCTTCGATCGGGTCCTCGCTGGCTGCGTAGATGTCAGAAATGAAGAGCACATCAGCATTGTTGAAAGAGCGGGCGAACTCCTGCATCAAGTCATTCGTCCTGCTGTAGCGATGGGGTTGAAAGAGAACAACGATTCTGCGCCCACCGGATCCAAGCTTGGCTGCTGCTAAGGTTGCTCTGATTTCGGTTGGATGATGACCATAGTCGTCAACGAGAAGCGCTCCGTTAACTTCTCCTTTAGGTTGGAACCGTCGTCCGGCTCCGGTAAAGTTACCTAACCCTTCCGCAATTTTTTCGAACTCGACTTCCAGCTCAAAACCAACAGCAATCGCCGCCAGCGCGTTATAGACGTTGTGTACACCAGGCACGCGAAGACTAAGTTCTCCAACATCGTTCGTACCGCGCCAAACGGTAAATTTGGATCCAAAGTTGTTGTCGTAACGAATCCCGTGTGCGGAAACATCAGCCTGCGCGCTCAAGCCGTAGGTCAACCTGCGTCGCTCAAGCAAAGGGATAATTGCCTGCACGTTCGGATCGTCCAGACATAAGACAGACGAACCATAAAACGGGACCTTGTTCACAAAGCTCGCAAAACAGGCTCGCACGTCGTCCATATCATGGTAGTAATCCATGTGTTCGCGATCGATGTTTGTTACTACTGCGATTGTTGGGGTAAGCATCAGGAAGGAGCGATCGCTCTCGTCCGCCTCTACCACCATCAAGTCACTTGTACCGAGGTGCGCGTTTGAACCGAACGCGCCGACGACGCCTCCGACTACAATCGTGGGATCTAATCCGGCATGGCCCAACACAGTTGCGACCATCGAAGTCGTCGTCGTCTTACCATGCGATCCAGCGACGGCAACTGTGTGTGCCTTCAATCGCATCAACTCGGCCAACATCTCGGCTCGAGGTATGACCGGAATTGAACGTCGAATGGCCTCAAGGATTTCGGGGTTGTCGTCTCGTACGGCCGTTGAACGCACGACGACGTGTGGTTGGCCCACGTTTTCAGCTCGATGACCCTCGCTAATTTCGACTCCCATTCGCTGCAAACGGTCAGTCACACTCGACGGCTTCAGATCAGATCCAGAAACGCGAAAACCGAGATTGATCAGGACCTCGGCGATACCGGACATACCGATGCCACCGATTCCTACAAAGTGAACGTGTTGAATTCTCCTAAACATAACTACTTGCCTGTCATTTCGAGCGTTTAATTCTTAACGCCGATGGGCAAAGTCCCGGCGCTGCTACAGCTGGCACTCCCCAAACCGTTTTTAAGGATCAATTATGATTTGATATTTAATAATTACCATTTACTCGTCGTCGCAATAGAGTCGAATCCACTCGAGCCGGAAGCGGCCCGTACGGTACCGCGAGCGCAGCGACCGGATGCCAAGAAGCGATCGTCAAGATCACAGCAAAGCATTTGCGTGGTCGCATCCGGTTCGCATCGCTCGCGGTACTGTATTCAGTCGTCGAAAGAACATTCATAATTCAATTGATAGCTTCTTCCTTTTCAACTCCAGCCAATTCCTCTATCAGGTCTACTGCGGAGGCGGCTGCATCACCATGCGCCAGCTTCTTACTTGCGAGTGCCATCCGCTCAACTTCCTCAGGCCTTGAAAGTAGTGCTGAAACTTCTGCAGCCAGCTTCTCGCCACTTAACTTCTCCTGAAGAATCATCTTCGATGCGCCCGCTGCTTCCAAAGCTTCGGCATTCTTTCTTTGATGGTCATCCGCTGCGAATGGAAACGGAACCATGATCGATGCTTTGCCCGCTGCTATTAGTTCCGCCGTTGTTGTCGCACCTGCGCGGCAGAGTACCAAGTCAGCGACTGCGAAATCCTCAACCATGTTATCGATGTAACTGCACACCATCGAACTGTCCTGCCATCCTTCTTTCAAGTAAGCCGATTGGACCCGTTCAAAGTCCGCGGGTCCTGTCTGATGCTTAATATTTACTGCGACTCCTGCTCTCTTAAGTAACGGCAACGCCGCAATCATCGCTTCGTTAATCGCGTGAGCACCTTGTGAACCACCAAACACGAGTAGCGAAAGACGCTCAGCTTGAATGGTACGCAAAGGAATTTCAAAGAACTCTCGTCGCACCGGATTTCCCGTCACAACTCCTTTGCCTCGAAAATATGCGAGCGAAGCTTCAAACGAGACTGCGGCCCGATCTACGAAGCGAGCTAAGACCCGATTGGTCCACCCCGGCAAAGCATTCGACTCCATTACGAGCGTGCGATGATTGGTTAGCGCTGCCATCAGTACGACGGGGCCAGAAACGTAACCTCCCGCGCCAACCACAACGTCCGGTTGAAACTGTCGAATCAGCTTCCAGGCTGAAATAAAACTGCCCGGCAACGTCGCCAATCCTTTCATCCGGGCGACCGCCCGAACGTTTTTTAAACCGGCACTTTCAATGAGCGATAAATCAAAACCTGCCTTGGGTACCAGCCTGGTTTCCAAACCCCGCGCTGTACCAACGAAGCGCACCGACGACTGCGGATTGCGCCGCATGATCTCCTGCGCGACTGCGATACCCGGGTAAATATGTCCGCCAGTACCTCCGGCAGCTATCAGCACGCGCATCGGTTTTCAAAAACGAGTGTTGGCAGTTCCACCCGCTGTTGCCACACTCAGGTTATTCCGCTCTCGTAAATTGCTCTTATTCGACTCACGTAATCCAACATCAAGTGACCCGCTTGAGTGCTGTGAAATGTTCAAAAGTATTCCGACCGCTGCCAGCGTTGGAACCAGCGATGAACCTCCGTACGAAATAAATGGCAGCGGGATCCCTTTTGTTGGTACCAACGAAAGCACGACACTTATATTAAAGAGCGCCTGGGCGACGATACTGGTAACAATGCCCAAACTGAGCAACATACCGAACCTGTCTGGAGCAAGTAGCGCCGCTCGGACACCACGCCAGAGAAAGAGTGCGAAAACAGCCACCACAGTAAGCGCACCAACGAGGCCCAACTCTTCACCTATAACCGCAAAGATAAAATCCGAATGTGCAAAAGGGAGAAAGAGCATCTTTTGCTTGCCCTGAGCGAATCCGAGTCCATTTGATCCGCCCGAACCAATCGCGATCAATGACTGAACGACCTGAAAACCTGCTCCTTGTTGATCGGCCCACGGATCCATGAACGTAATCAGTCTCCGCATTCGCCAGGGGACAAAAATCAGCAACCCGATGGCTGCAATTAACGCCGGAGCGGCAACCATTGCGAGATGGGCCAACCTTGCGCCGGCGGTATAGGTGACGACGGCAAAGATCAAGGCGAGCATCAGGGCTGTACCAAAGTCAGGCTCAATCACAACCAGTACAGCAAGCCAGCCTGTAACGATTCCACAGGGTAAAAAGGTCCTCCAAAAATCTCCTTCTTCGCCGGCTCGCTTCTCCAGGAAGTAGGCGAGAAATATCGCGAGTGTCAATTTCGACAGCTCGGAGGGCTGAACCGAGAAAGCCCTCAACTTCAACCAGCGGTGAGCACCATTCGTACTACTGAAACCAAAGACCGCGAAGAGAGTTATCGTCGAAATGATCAGTAGACCATAGACTACGCGGCGACTCTTCAACTGCTGATAGTTGAATTGCATGGCCAGGATCATCACCATGAAACCGATCGCCACCCACATACCCTGCTTGATCACGTAATAGAACTGGTTACCATTCTCCTTTTCAGCCATCACGGCTGAAGCGCTATAGACCATCACAACGCCAAACAGGGCGAGGCCCACAGTCGAAGCGAAAAGCCATTTATCTGGAGCAAGCTTACGAGCCATAAAGATTTAGTTCTCAGTAGTTCTGGATCTGAGATCGGAGACCTCAGTCTTAAAAACTTTTCCCCGGTGTTCAAAACTATCGAACATGTCGAAACTCGCACATGCTGGAGCGAGTAGGACAGTGTCACCGGGTTTAGCGGCGACGAATGAACGATTGACAGCGTCTTTCATGTCGCCTGCTCTCTCGACTGGAGCAAGACTGCCAAGCTCCGAAGCAATTGTTTCCGCGTCTTCACCTACTAGAATGAGCGACCGAACTTTGCTTCGAACCAACTCAGCCAGGGGAGCGTATGGTGCTTTTTTTCCACGCCCGCCAAGAATCAGAACGACTTTGCCGGGATCGCTCGCGAAGGCCTCCAATGCTTTCAATGTGGCATCAACGCTGGTTGCTTTCGAGTCGTTGTAAAATTTGATCTTTTGTATCTCACCAACAAATTCAAGACGATGCTCCACCGGATTGAAAGCTTTTACGGCCTCACGCATCGAATCGATATCAAGACCACAGGCAATTCCTGCCGCCAGGGCAGCCGCCACATTCTCTGCGTTGTGAGTTCCGCGCAATTTCATTTCTGTCACATCAAGCAGAGCTTGTTCCGTATTGTCCTGTCGCAGAATGAGCGTATTGCCTCGCAAGAAGATTCCTTTGCTGAGTTCGCTTTTCACACTAAAACTCAAGACTCTTGCCTTAAGACCGGAACGCCAGGACGCGACTGTCGGATCGTCTGCGTTCAAAATCGCCGTGTCGTTCGCGGTTTGATTCATAAAGATCCGGTGTTTTGCTCCCGCATAGTCGTTGAATGTTTCGTAACGGTCCATGTGGTTAGGGGTTACATTCAGCACTGTCGCGATCTCGGGATGAAATGACTTGATGGTTTCGAGTTGAAAGCTCGACAACTCAACTACCGTCCACCCGTCATCAGTTGACTGTTCCACCATCGATATCAACGGCCGTCCGATGTTTCCGCCGACCTGGACTTTTAATCCACCGTTTCTTAACAGCTCTCCAATCAACGAGGTCGTAGTGGTCTTTCCATTACTCCCCGTGATCGCGACGATCCGGCCTTTCAAATATCGAGAAGCGAGCTCGACTTCGCCTATGACCTCAGCTCCCGCTCGTTCTGCATACCGAATCGGAATAATGGTTGCGGGAACTCCCGGACTCACGACAACCAGTTCTAATTGATCGAGTAGCCAGGTCGGAACTTCACCGGGCACCAACCCGACACCAATCTCTTTTAATTTGAGAGCCTCATCCGACCATTTCTCAATCGGCTTTTGGTCGTGAAGCGCAACAACCGCCCCGCGGGCCATTAGAAATCTCGCGGAGGCAATTCCACTCCGCGCAGCGCCAATCACCAATACTTTTCGTCCAGTAACCTCCATAGGTAAGTTCCACTTGCACCCCTCACAACTTAAGCTCTAGCGTAGCTTCAGAGTTGACAGACTCAACAACGCAAAGAGAATGGCCAGAATTAGAAATCGAAAGACGATCTTCGGCTCCTTCCAATCCTGCATTTCGAAGTGATGGTGGAGCGGAGTCATCTTAAAAAGACGGCGCCCAGTCCCCGTTGTGCGCTTAGTCATCTTAAAGACGCTCACTTGAAGCATTACGGAGAACGCTTCAATCACAAATACTCCGCCCACCATCAACAACATGAATTCCTGTTTCGTCAGTACCGCGACGGTTCCCATTGCGCCGCCGATTGCCAGGCTTCCAACGTCACCCATGAATACCTGGGCCGGCGGTGCGTTGAACCAAAGAAACCCAAGACTTGCACCTGCCATTGCGCCGCAAAAAACAGTTAGCTCAGCAGCTTCGGGACGATGAGTTAAGTCGAGATAGCGGGCCCAACGTAAATCGCTGCTCAGGTATGTAAATCCCGTCAGCGCACTCATCGCAATAAAGGTGACACTGATTGCCAGACCATCCAACCCGTCGGTTAAGTTCACCGCATTTGACGATCCAAGCAATACGGCCACGATCAGGATCAGGTACAGATATGGTCCAATAAACGTCCTGCCGGTCGGTTCGGAAGTAAACTTGAAAAATGGAAAAACCAAATTCCACGAGTAGTCGCTGGCCCAATAGCGTGTCGAGATGAAGAGGACGAGCCAAACGCCGGTCGCAATCAGCAACTGGGCCGCCAGCTTCTGCCTTCCGGTCAACCCGAGACTTCGCTGCTTTGCCATCTTGGCGTAGTCATCCATAAAACCAATCGCGGCAAAAAGTGTCGTCGCGACGATAGCCATCCATACATAAAGGCTGGACAATCGCGCCCACAGCAAAGTCGAAATCAAAACAGAACCAACAATCAGCACTCCACCCATGGTCGGCGTACCTCGCTTCACCAGGTGTGCTTGAGGTCCTTCTTCTCTGATCTGTTGACCGATGTTCCACTTTCGCAGGGCCTCGATCAGCTTGCCGCCAAAGAAAAGCGAGATTAGCAGAGCAGTTATCGTCGCGTAGGCTGTACGAAATGTGACGTACTGAAAAACGTTCAGCGCCTTTACGAGATACCAATCCTTATCTTTAAAGTGATTGAAGAGAATTTCGTAAAGGATAAAGTAGATCATCTATGTCTGCCCGGTCCTTAAGACGTTCAAGTTCTCAAGTCTGCTCCAGTTAGAGGAAACTTTTCCTTTAGCGAAGCGACCACTTTGTCAGTGGCAACACCCCGCGATCCCTTTACAAGAATTAAATCTCCTTCTTTTACTTCTTTGATAATTTCATTAGCCGCGTCAGACGATGATTCAAAGAATTTAGTATTGCTTAATCCCCGCTCGTTTGCGCCAGCAACCATTTCGCGCGCGAGGCCGCGAATGCCCCAAAGAATATCTATTCCGATGGTTGCGATATCTCGACCAGCTTGTTTGTGCAGTTCCATCTCCTGTGGTCCCAGCTCCAGCATCTCGCCAGCCAACACGATCAAGCGTTGTCGACCCTGACGACTCTCAGCCATCGTTCTTACCATGTTTAGAAGCGAGCGCGGATTCGAGTTGTATGAATCGTCAATCAAAGTAAACCCGGAAGCAAAATCGAAAACCTCACCACGCATCTTAGGTGGCCTGGCAGTGCTGAGCGCGTCACGAATTTGCTCCGGCGACATATCAAACGCGACTCCAACGGCAGACGCCGCGAGGGCGTTACTGAGATTGTGACGTCCACTCATCGGTAACGTAGCCTGAATATTTCCTTTCGGCATCTGCAGCGAAAAAACCACCTTACCCAGAGAACTGGTATCGATCTCACTGGCTCGTACATCCGCCTGGTTTTCAATTCCAAACGTAAGCGTCTTGCCGCGATGCTTTTCACGCATCTTCATCACCAGCTCATCATCCGCATTCAATATCGCGGTGCCTTCCGGTTTCATACCTTCGATTAGCTCGGCTTTAGCAGCGGCGATATTTTCCAACGAGCCAAGATATTCAAGATGAACGGGCGCCACCATCAACTCGACAGCGACGTCTGGCGGCGTGATCTCGCATAATCGTCTGATCTCGTGTGTTGGGGATGACATCCCCATCTCGAGCACTGCCAGATCGAATTGATCCGGGGATCTTCCTTCACTCACCATTCGCAGTACTGACAACGGCAGCCCGAGTCCATTGTTGTAATTCCGCTCGCTCTTCAGTACGCGACGGCCAGCGTGCGCGAGGACATGTGCTGTTAGCTCTTTCGCTGTTGTTTTTCCAGCGCTACCCGTGATTGCTACGACTTGTTTCCCCCAATTCTGGTAAACGCGATGAGCGAGTAACTGCAGCGCTGCAATCGCGTCATCAACCAGCAGCAAACGGTCCTTCAACTGCTTCAATTCAGGAGCGGTGCTAACCCGATCTTTTCTGGCAACGGCGGCAACCGCACCCTTGTCCAGTGCGCCCGGAATAAATTGATGCGCATCGGCAAACTCACCGTTAAAACCGGCGCGGACGTAGTCCTTTTGCGAGAGTGCAAAGAAAAGCTCGCCCGCGCCCACTGAACGCGAATCGATTGAGTAATCAATAATTTGTTTGTCAAACAACTCGGCGCTTACGCTCGTCGCGTCCGCGCCCATCAGGCTTGCAGCCTCTTTAACATTCACGTTAGTACGGCCTCTTCCCTGTTTGTCTGCTCCCTATCATCAACAGGCTCGAGCAAACACTCAACTAATCTCGAAAGCGACGATTGGTTCATCGACACGTTCGCCAGAATCTCAGCATAGCTCCTGGGAACGGCTCCGTTATTGCTGCTGAACTTCCGTTTCGGGACATCTGTTGGGGGATGTTGTTGCGACCTGAGAATTGCTCGCTGGTTGCGAAGGCGTCTTCTACAATCGTCGATGCCGTATCTTACGTCAATCTCAGAGATTTCATCATCTCGGCGCGTTGGAGGGATCATCGGGGGTCTCCACTAATTTCAGGTTTGAGTTCCGTCTCCTTATTTTGACCGTCCAAAATCGACATAAACCACTTGGCCCGTGTTAACTTCGCTTCCGGCCGCCGGCCTCTGTTTGAACACCTTCCCTTCTCCGCGAGCCTCGATTTGCAATCCCAACTGGGCACACGTGCGAGCCACATCGCGAACACTTCGTCCGCGCAAGTCCGGCATCAGGATGGCTCTATTCGAAGCAGCTGCATAGACAACCTCTCCCGTTCGTCCACCGTTGTCCTCCACGGTAGGCATCGTGGATTTGCGTAGTTCAAGATCGCGCTGGACCTCTTCACGCAGTTTTTCCACCGCTTCAGGATGCTTATCAGCCTGCGCAATCATTTCCGGTGCAGTCTTCGTATCAATGTCCGGCGTGGCGCCAATGCCAGGTAGTACTTGTTCTGCGATCTCACGGAAAATTGGCGCTGCCACATCACCACCGTGATAGGCACCGGCTGGTTCGTCCATGACCACGATGATTACGACGCGAGGATCACTGACTGGTGCAAACCCAACAAATGAACCAACAAACTTTGTACTGGAATATGCTTTTGTCTTTGGATCTATTTTTTGCGCAGTTCCTGTCTTGCCGGCGGCGCTGTAACCATCGAGCTGCGCCTTCCTCGCCGTTCCATTTAAGGTGACGCCTTCCAACATCCCTCGAAGTGACACTGCTGTCTCAGCGCTTACAACGCGTCGCTCTTCAACCTGCGGGCGGTATACAACGGATCCGGAAGAGTTTCTGATCTCCTTTATCAGGTGGGGTGTCATTCGTACGCCGTCGTTCGCCAACGCTCCAAACGCCGCAACCATCTGCACGGGAGTGACACCAACCTCCTGGCCCATCGCAATCGAACCAATGGACGAAGGCTGCCATCTCTCCACTTTTCGTAGGATCCCTCCCGTCTCACCGGGTAACTCGATACCTGTGCGTGAACCAAACCCAAAACGAGTGATGTAGTCATACATCCCCTGGTCTCCAACGCGTAGACCAAGCTTAATCGCCGCAACGTTACTCGACTTTGCGAGGGCCTCAGCGATCGTCAAGGTGCCAAAGGCCTTGTGATCGTGGACAACTCTACCGGCAACAGTGATCGCGCCCATCTGGCAGTCGATCAAATCGTCGGGCTTCGCGAGTTTCTTTTCGATAGCTGCTGAGAAAGCAACAATCTTGAAGGTGGAACCTGGCTCGTAGATATTTTGCAGCGCCCAGTTAGACCTGGCTTCTGGTCTAGAAGCGCTAACGTTGTTCGGATCAAACGAGGGTGCATTCGCCAGCGCAAGAATCTCACCCGTCTTCGGATCGAGAACAATTACCGAACCGGACTTCGCGTGAGTACGTTCAACAGCCGCCTCTAAAGCGCGTTCTGTTTGATACTGAATTGCCTGATCAATAGTCAGTAAGATCGAGTGGCCCTGCTTGGCGCCAATTTCAAAACTTTGATACGGCTTGCCGGTCGCATCTTTTTCGAGAAAGAGCCGGCCGGGCTCGCCAGAGATCTTTTGGTCAAAAGATTGTTCAAGACCCCCCAGGCCTTCGCCGTCGAGACCAACAAACCCGAGAATGTGCGACGCCAGCGATCCATTCGGATAGTAACGTTTTGGTTCAAGTACTGACTGCAGGCCAGGCAGATTCAGCTGGAGAATTTTGTTTGCCTGGTCGACGTCCAAACGTCGGGCAACCCAAATGAACCGGCGATTTTGCTCAAGTGCTTTTTGAAATTCACTTGAAAGATCTGAAAACTTTAAATTAAGAGCCTTGGCAAGATATTCAGCCGTGCAATCGAGATCAGCAGGTTTCAACCCTTCCGGATCGAGAAATAACGAGACAGTCTGAATGCTACGCGCCAGTTCGCGTCCTTCCCGGTCCAACAGCTCACCGCGTTGCGGAGCGGTAGTCAAAGCATTCTGTTGTTGTAAGCGAGCTCGATTTACCAATCCGTCGTGTTGCGAAACCTGGAGGTAGACCAGCCTGGCGCTGATCGCCAACATCCAAAAGCCAATTAGAGCCGCGACCAAAAGGGCGCGGCTCATTGACGAGTCTGGCCTGGATTGTGATTGCGCAACTAGGCGTGCCAACATGAATTTGCCTGCTTCCCTTCTGGCCAACACGCGTGTGAGGACGCAAACTGTGCAACGTAGCCCTGCAAAACTTGATTCAGCGACCCGACGAACGATCGTCCTTGCGGCTCGCATTAGTCGCGCGAGCCTCCAAATCGATGGGAGCTTTCGGCTGTAACGTCTGAATTTGTCCCGCGGTTGCCGGCTTCATTCCCAAAGCCCTCGCTGCCATTTCGAGTCTCGCGGGTGATAAAGCTTTCTCTTTCTCGAGGGCTAATCTTTGATAGTCCTCTATTAGTTTCTTACGCTCACTGCGCAACGTTTCGTTCTGGTAGCCATACTGAACCGCGGCGAAGTGCTGTTTGGCCGCAAGCACAAAACCAGCTGCGAGCACCAGTCCACAAAACAGTAAAAGGGTCAGACGGGAAAGAGCCGTGACATCGCGCGTTCGGCGAACTCGTGAATTTTGTTGTTGTTCAGGAAATCTGTTCATATCACTCGCCCCTATTCATTTCTTCATCTGAACTAACTAACGGGGCCGTCTGCTAGCTTTCGACAAGCTCTTAATTTCGCACTACGAGCTCGGGGATTCTCTTCAACTTCTTCGTCACCGGCGATAACCGGTCGACGTGTCAATATCTCGACTACTTTCCTTGCACCGCACTCACAAACCGGCAGTCGCGGAGGACACTGACAAGATCCGGAGAGTCGACGTAGCTCCTGTTTGAGAATGCGATCCTCAAGGGAGTGGAAGCTAATTCCGACAAAACGGCCGCTGGGCTTTAAAAGATCAACTGCTGTATCGACAAATTCTCCAAGCCCTTCGAGTTCCTTGTTGACGGCGATGCGCAGCGCTTGGAAGGTGCGAGTCGCCGGATGGATCTGATTGCGTTTTCGGCCACCCAAACTGCGTTGCACTAACTCTGCGAGTTCTGAGGTGGTTGTTATCGGCTTGCCTTGTTCACGACTTTCAACAATTCGTCTAGCGATTCGCCTGGAATGTCTTTCTTCGCCGAATTCAAAAATGATATTGGCTATCTCTGATTCGGAAAGCTGTTGAAGCAAGTCTGCTGCGGTAACTCCACTGGTTGGATCCATTCGCATGTCGAGTGGAGCATCGAAGCGAAAACTGAAACCTCGTTCGGGTGAGTCAAACTGGAGTGAAGAGACGCCAAGGTCGGCAAGTATCCCATCTGCTTGCGGCTCGCCTGCTTCGTCCAGGGCTTCTCTGATCCTGCGAAAGTTGGACTGCTGAGCGCGGAAACGATCTCCGAAAGGCGCAAGGCGCTCTCTTGCGTAAGCCAAAGCGGCTGGATCGAGGTCCATTCCGATAACGCGAGCGTCTTCAGAGGAACTAAGGATTGCCTCGCTGTGGCCACCTAATCCAAGAGTGCAATCCACATAGAGCCCTCCTCGTTCAGGTACGAGGAACTTCAGTGTCTCCTTTAGCAGCACGGGGCGATGGGGCGCGCCTTTGCCCCCCAAAGGCGCTGTCATCACCACCGCCCCGTGATCTTGTTCAAAGATCGCTTTATTGATCTTTGGACTTTGATCTTTGTACTTTGAATTGGCGATCGCATCTCAAATCTCCATCCGCGAGCATAGTTCAAAGAACAAAGAAATAAGTACAAAGGTCGAAGTTCAAATTCCTAGCCTGGCAATTGCTGCTTCATCTTCTTCCGTATAAGGATCCGCCAGCATTCGAGCCTTGAACTTATCCAATTCCCAAACCTCGAGATAAGTCAAATAGCCCATCACTGCTACGTCACCGATGACTTCAGCACTTTTGCGAAGAAGCGGATGAATAAGAAGTCGTCCCTGTCCATCCATCGTTGACTGTTGACCGTAGTAATTCGTTCTATCAAGGAACTTGCGTCGCGCGGGATCCATACTTGGGAGAAGCGAAAGCCTCTGCTCGATCGACTCCCATTCCGGCAACGGGTAAATGCGAACACAATCGCCAGTCAAACTCGTGATATAAAAATCCTTGCCGTGCTTCTCGTCGATGAGACGTCTAAATTCGGTTGGCACTTTAAGTCGACCTTTAATGTCGATACGTGCCGTGTAATTGCCTCGCAGCATAGCTACTGACTCGACGAGTATGGATTTTGGTGGGTGGCCTTTGGAAAAGAGTACTGAGCGATCGGTGATGCTACGAGATTGGACCCACTTCCGACCACTTTTGACCACCCAAACCGGATACTACGCTGGGCACCTGAGAGTGTCAATAGACAAGTTGTAATAACTCTAACGAAAGCGCATGAAGTCTCCGAGCACCGGAACTTCCTGATCGCCTCTTGTCTGCCTGCGCAATTCCACCTCGCGCAATACTTCCGAGAACAGTGGGGTCCCCACAGAGGTTTGAGTCGTTGCCGCCTCACTGACTCGTAACTACTGCGCACCGAAAATCTTGTAGGAAAGAATCTTTCGAACGTTATGAAGGGAGAAACCCCAGGTTGCACAGAAGAAGGCTCGCAGCCCACGCGATCGAAATTTACTTTAAACTGGAACGTACAAAACGGGGGTACTGGTTCAGTTTGAAGCTTTCGAGTCTCATCCAACCGGGAGTCATCCCGTGTGGAGGCAAGGGTTGGTACCGATTTGCGGCAGCGTCGGGTGAGACTCGAGTTGATATGACTTGCCGATAACTGGGGGAAAATAGCTATCCGTTAGACCATGTTGTATATTGGCCCGCCAATTCTTAAGGAAAAATGGACTCGGTAGCTTCTTGATGCAGAACCCGGAAGGTGTCATCGACTTTGGCAGTTTGCTTGTTTTTGGCTTACTAGCGGCCGGCGCCAATGTTGTCGGAGGAATTCTGTTACTTAAGTCGGGTGCACACCGGCTCGGCGAACGCTTTTTGAAATACCTGGTAGCGATGGGCGCCGGTTTCATGTTGGCAGCCATTTTTATCGAGATACTCCCTGAAACCATTAGCATCTGGACTGAGGCTTTGCAGGGAGTCGCTGCTTCAAAAGCTGTCGTTGGAGCGATGACTCTGTTATTGGGTGGTTATCTGTTGATTCAGCTATTCGAACATACAATCGCGCCTCACTTTCACTTTGGCGCCGAAACACACCCCGAATCGTTTATGAGACCTTCTGCCGCCTACACAGCCATCGGCGGGCTTTGGATTCACACTTTTTTCGACGGGGTCTCGATAGCTTCCGCTTTTTTGGTGAATTTCAAAGTCGGAATTCTGGTTTTTATTGCCATCCTGCTGCACAAAATGCCTGAAGGCTTTACAGTTGCTTCAATCATGTTGGCATCTGGTAGATCAACTCAGAAGGCTTTGATAGCAACAGCTGCAATTGGTGCAGCAACGCTGGCTGGAGTGATTAGCGTTGCTTTACTCAACTCGAGAATGAGCAATGCTGTAGGATATGCTCTCCCTTTCTCTGCCGGTGTTACGCTTTACGTAGCGGCCAGCGATCTGATCCCCGAGGTCAATCATAAAGAAGAACGAAACCCTATGGTGTCAATTGTCGTTTTTGTAGGAGTCGCGCTCTTCTATCTCCTACACAGGTTGATTGAAGGTTAGAAC
>DASROI010000415.1:0-10946 GCA_035646955.1 Pyrinomonadaceae bacterium | reverse complement strand
ATCTCGAAGACTAAACTTTGTCTACGAAGTCCACTCCTCCGGAAAGAGCGACTTTTGCCAGAGGCTCCGCGGACTTCTGCGAGAAAACGTTCTGCCTCAGAAACACACTAGAGTTGGAGGTTGAGTTTGACCGCTTTTGCACAAAAAACGAATGAACGCAACTAGTACCGTAACGAGAGCGAAGCGACCGGATGCTTCACTCAACAAAGTACTGATAGCGGAAATTGAGTGCGACATCCGCTCCGGTACTGTACTAATGGCGCGCACTCACGAGACAGCGACTTTTGCGCAAAGCCTAAAACGCTGTTTCGGGCATTGAGCCGTCGGCAAAATATTGCTTGGAATCTCTTGAATATGATTAAATCCCGACCACATTAGCAGATCCGGCAGCAAACAAGCTTCCGCACGATAACCAGCGTAGCAGGATGAGATGTTCATCCGCACTCTCTACACACTGAAGCAATCGACATGAGTCAACGACTCCAAGAATGTCGCGCGCTGATCGCCATCTTCTCAATACTTACTTGTCTGTTTGCCCTTGCCAAGGCCACACAGGTTAAAGATGAAACCCGCACTCTAACTCCTGACGAAACTATTGAGCGAGAGTTGCACGGCGGCGAAACTCATACTTACAAAGTCACTCTCAAGACAGGTCAATTTCTTCACTTGACGATTGAACAACGCGGCGTCGATGTAATTGTCAGGCTGTTTGGACCAGACGGTACCAAACTAGTCGAGATGAACAACCGGCATATTGCTTATGGTTTCGAGCCGCTATCGGCCGAGGCGAGCGTTGACGGAGACTACCGGATCGAGATTTCCGCTAACACAACGAGTGGAAATTATGTCGTCCGCGCTGATAAACCACGGACAATCACTTCACCTGACCGAGTACGAATTGAGGCGGAGCGCTCGGCTGCGGAGGGGCAACGCTTGCGTATGCTCAACAAGCCCGAGCTGCTACAACCCGCACTGGATCACTATCAGACCGCACTTCAGAAATGGCGCCAACTCGACGATCGCTACTGGCAAGCAACAACGTTAACCAACATCGGTTTGGTTCTCACCGATCTAAATCAAAAGGACAAAGCTTTAGCTGCCTACAACGAAGCTCTGTTGTTGGCAAAAGAAGTTAAGGATCTTGGCTGTGAATGGCGTGTCTGGAATAACCTGGCCAACCTGGCTGACTCACCCGACCAGAAGGCAAAACAAATCGAGCAATACAGCACAGCGCTCAAAGTCGTGCGTGAACTTGGAGACCGTCGCAGCGAAGCAACCACTCTGGCCAATCTTGGAAACGCGTACGGTTGGGTGGAAGATTATGAGAAAGCACGTGCGCAGTACGAGCAAGCTCTAAAGATTCTACAGGGCTTGAGCGATCGCACTGGTGAAGCCAAAGTGCTTTCACGCCTGGGCTTCGTCAATCAACAGTTGCACCGTAATGATGCGGCAGTTCAAAACTACGAACAAGCCTTGACGCTCTGGCGCGAACTAAAAGGCACCTCTGGTGAGGCAGAGGCACTTGACGATCTTGGATACGCCGCGTTTGCTATCAAGGACTATGAAAAATCACGCAGTTACTTTGAGCAGGAACTCACCATTCGTCGGGAATCGAAGGACCGCAAAACCGAAGCAGATACGCTGGGTGTCATCGCGTTAACCTACTGGGTCGCAGACAATTATGAGACAGCAGTTACCTGGTACGAGCGGGCGCTGAAAATCTATCGCGAACTAAATAATCGTAACGAAGAGGCGAAAGTACTCGAGCAGATGGGTTTCGGTTATCGACACCTCAACAAAACTGACGCTGCCATCAAATCTTACGAGCAAGCATTAAAGATTCGACGTGACCTTGGCGACAGAAAAGGTGAAGCAGAGGATCTCGGCGAGTTTGGCGTCACTTATTTCCTCGTCGAGCAATATCAACAGTCAGCCACCTGGTATGAGCAGCTTGTCCCTCTCCTGCGTGAACTTCAGGATCGATCGGGAGAAATAAAAACACTCCAGCGGCTCAGCTTTGCATATCGCCAATTGAAACAATGGGACCGGGCCGTACAATCTAACGAACTCGCGTTAGTGGTTGCGCGCGAGTTGAAAGACTGCGGAATCGAGGCTAACGTGCTTGATGATCAAGGTCTTACCTACTTCCTTTCCGGCGATTATCAAAAATCAATTCAGTCGTACGAACAAGAGTTACCAATCCAGCGAGAGTTGAAGAATCGATCCAAGGAATCACAGGTGCTGGGCTGGTTGGGTAGCGCATATGGCAAGTTGGATGAGGTCGAGGCCGCAATCAATTTTCATGAGCAATCACTAGCCATACGACGCGAGTTGAAGGATCGCCTAAACGAGGCGGCATCACTCAATCTTCTGGGCGACGCGTATGGTCAAGCCAGGCAATACGATAAATCTCTCGATTATTACAATCAGGCGCTTGCCATCCGCCGCGAAATCAAAGATCGCTCAGGGGAGGCCACGAGCCTCAACAGCCTCGGAATGTTCTATTTCAATCAGCAGAAGTATGACAAGGCAATTGCTTACTACGAACAAGCTATACCCATTGCGCGTGAAGTAAAGAATCGTCAAAACGAAGCGTACGGCCTAAGCGGACTTGCCTCAGCTTACCGGGATTTGTATGAGTTCGACAAAGCCATTGATTATCTGAACAAAGCGTTAGTCATTCGCCGCGAACTAAAGGACAGCCACGAAGAAGCCTCACTCTTGAACGGTCTGGGCATTATCCAATTCGGTCTTAGCAACTACGAGCGAGCATTCGCCTCTTTTCAAGGTGGACTGGAGGTCGCGCGACGCAACCACGACCGAACTGCCGAAGGATTAATTCTTAACACGCTTGGTTCAGCATATCTGGTCTTAAATCAAAATCAGAAAGCGTTTGAGCACTTTGAGCAAGCGCTCGCCATCGCACGCGAGGTAAAGAATCGTCGAAATGAGTGTTTAGCTCTTGCGACGTTAGGCTTCGCCCGACAGCGGGTTGGAAAATATCAGCAGTCGATAGATGAACTTAATCAGGGGCTCGCAATATTACGAGAACTGAAAAATCGCTCGGGAGAGCCGGATTTCCTCGTCGCTCTGGGGATGGCCCACAATCTTCTTAATGAGGAAGAAAAAGCGATCGATTACTTCAAACGAGCGCTGGCCGGCGCGCGTGAGTTGAAGAGCCGGACAGAGGAGTGCATGGCGCTTGGCGGATTAGCCGAGAGCTATATCAAGTTGAAGCAGTTCGATAAGGCGAAGGTTTACTGCGAGCAGGCGCTGGCACTTGCTCGCCTGGTGAAGAGTCGAGAAGGTGAAGCTGCCTTTCTCGCAATGTTGATGACGGTCTGGAACGCGGAAAAGCAACCTGACCTTGCAATCATTTTGGGTAAGCAGTCAATAAACATCTTGCAGCAGATGCGCGTTCAACTACAGGATCTCGATAAAAGTCTACAACAAAGCTTTATTCAGGGCAGAAAGGATTTTTACCGGAGGCTCGCTGATTTGTTGGCGGAACAAGGGAGACTGGCGGAAGCACAACAAGTCCTGAATCTGCTTAAGGAAGAAGAATATTTCGAGTTTGTTCGTCGTGATGCCGAGGAAGGCTCTTTGAGGGGAGCACAAATTAACTTTACACCGGCAGAAGCAGAGGTCGAAAAGCAATTTTCGGAAGTGTCGACTCATGTTGCCGAGTTAGGCGCCCAACGTGCTGCGCTGCTGATGATGCTCACGCGAACTCCTGAACAGGAAAAGCAATTGTCTGAACTGGAAGCTAAGCTGGAAAGTGCCAATCAGGCTTTTCAGAGATTTCTGGATCAGCTGTCCAGCGAGCTCAAGAAAGACAAGGCCGATAGTAACGATGTGACCACCCTTCGTGAGTCGCAGTCGCTGATGGACACTTTGCGCGAACTTAAAGCGGTGGCGCTCTACACGATCGTCGGCAAAGAGAAGTATCGCGTCATCCTGATCACTCCCGATGTGCAAAAGGCGTACGAGTATTCAATTACGGATGCCGAACTCAACAAGAAGGTCTTTGCATTTCGCGAGGTACTACAGAACCCGAACCTCGATCCTGTTCCGCAGGCACGCGAGCTTTATCGCGTATTAATCGGGCCCGAACTGGCGCGCGACATCGAACAGACCAAACTAAAAACGATTATGTGGTCGTTGGACGGGACGTTGCGTTATCTGCCGGTGGCCGCGCTGCACGATGGTAGTGCGTACCTCGTTGAAAACTACCGCAACGTTGTTTTCACGCTTGCCAGCCGGGACCATCTGAAGGATCCCGTAAGTCCAAAGTGGCAGGTATTAGGTGTGGGCGTGTCGCGGGCGCGAGAAGTCACTGATGAAGAAACTAAAAGGTCGTTTAAATTTCCTTCTTTGCCCGGCGTACGCGAGGAACTAGCAGGGATCGTGCGAGAGAACACAGGAACTACCGTTGGCGTGCTGGGTGGCAAAGTGATGCTCGATGAAGCGTTCACCGCCGACGCTTTGAAAAGTTCACTACGCCTCCGTGGTGGTGAGCAAACCTACAAGGTCGTTCACATTGCCAGTCACTTCAATTTTCAACCTGGCGACGAGACTAAATCCTTCCTGCTGCTGGGTGATGGCACTTTAACCCTCGCTCGTCTCAAAGGAATGACGAACCTCTTCAGTAAAGTCGAGCTCCTGACTCTATCGGCGTGCAACACTGCAACCGGCGACTCTGGTCGTGAAGGGAAAGAAGTGGAAGGCTTTGCTGTGCTGGCCCAACGTCAGGGAGCTGAAGCAATCATTGCAACGCTCTGGCCCGTAAGCGATCCCAGCACGAGTGAATTGATGCAGCTATTTTATCGTATTCGTGAAGAGAACACGGGTGTGTCCAAGGCTGAGGCATTACGACAGGCCCAACTCACGTTGCTGAAAGGCGGACACTTCACCTCGAGTTCAAACGACAGCCAGCGTTCATCCGAGAGTCTGAATAGTGGACCAGCTACAACGACTGCGACTCCATTCAAGCAAACTCCTAATGCAAAATATAGCCATCCGTATTATTGGGCGCCGTTTATTTTGATCGGAAATTGGAAATGATCGCGGGTGTCGGGGCTGCTTCTGATACCACGACAAGTTGGAGGGCTTGGGCACTCCGTCCAGTGGTTCTGTTTGTAGCAACATACACCATCGTTGGAGTTCTCCACGAGCTGACCCATGCGTTAGTTGCCTATGCTTTGAGTGTGCCTTCGACACTGTTTCATGTTGGCGTAAATCTCGACCGTGCACACGCAACCCTAAATCAACTGGCTGTCATCGGCGTGGCCGGTCCGTTGTTTGCGCTGGTGATTGGGCTCTTTAGCTTGGGTGCGTACAGACGCACACATGACTCACGCTTAGGTCTCCCGTTGCTGTATCTCGTGATGTTCGGTGTGAGCACATTTTTCGGGAATCTCATGTCAACGGCTTTTGTCGGAGACTTCAGTCGTTTGGCGTTGACACTACAGTTACCCATGATGGTTCGTTACGCCGCGAGTGTCCTGGGCACCCTCGCGTTGTGCGGCGTGTCCTTTCTCATTGGGATAAATTGCGCACTTGGACTCCTGTCGGAGTGAGTGCCACAAAAGCCATGATTGGGATAATTGCGCTGCCTGCAATTCTCGGAACGGCAATTACGCTTCTGATTTTTCTACCGATGCCTTCTGCCTTTGCCTTTGCACGAATGGGAGAATCGTTGTTTTGGATCGCTGCGGCTGTGGGGGTAATGGTTAGTCGAAAGCATCCGACTGAAAGCCGGGGAAAGCTGGCCCTAGGCTGGCCAGATATCACGTTACTGTTGGCGGCGGTTTTACTTCTAAGGCTGACGGTCCGCGGGATCACCTTTGCGCCATAGAGTTGGTTGAGCGGTATTTCTAAAGGAGCGCAAAGAGCGAATCTTTGTCCCCAGCTAGAGTTGCAGTCTCGACTACTTAGAAACCCGAGCCGACTTATTAAACTCCGGGGCATAGCTGGCCGCTAGGGCCCTTACTCGACCATACAACCCCTGTTCCTCAAGACTAGCTAACGACAATAAGACCGGTGGAATACCCGAAGGCGATAACACCAACCAGCCCTCTATCTCACGCCACGTGACCAGCATGGACCATGAGACACTGGCGTCGATCTTAGAACCCTTCACCCAAAGTTTCTGATCGCTAACGCCATATGTAAGAGCGTCGCGCAGGTACAAGTGCTTGCGAAACAGGCTGCGTGACCCAAACGATATTATTCGCGGGGTGAAAGCAGTCAGGACCAGCAGACTGAGAAGAATCAAACCTATCAGCAGTGTATATCGAGTAAATAAGAGAAGAATTCCGGCTGCTCCCAACAGAGCCAACCTCATTTTTCTTGACGACAACCGCCTGGGTAGGACGCCAAACACGGCGACATATTGCGACTCGGTCAGCTTCACAGTGTTTTCAAATCTGAATTCGTCCATATAGTTTCTAAAACTCTAATGCACGGATTGCTCGCTATTATCCGCGACGACGATGAAACGTGCCAGTGTTTTGACAGTCGGTGCGAGCGTAAACTAACAAAATCTCAGATCAATCCACAGATTACGTCGATTACACAGATTCAGAGAAAAGGTTGATGCTAAGCCTTTTCCAGGAAGGAATCGCCGTGATCGGCGAAATCTGTGGATGTTCACTTTGTATCGCTCAGTTTATTGATGGACCATGCGCTGAGCTATACGGCTGTTGGGCTGAAGATCACTCCCTGTTAGGTTCGACACTTAGGCCTAGCTCAGTGGCGATCAGACGGGCGGAAGCTGAGGCAGAACGATTTGTCGTATCCACCACCAGGTGACTCTTCGGTAGCGTTGGCCACGCGAAAACTCCTGAGGCTTGCAACTCTCGAAACATCACGGCAGAACTCAACTTCCCAAATTTCTGCCGAGAGGGATGCTCGATTCGCTTCTCAAGTTCTTCCGTAGTACACGTTAACTCGACGAAGAGAACCTCACCGCCGGCAGATTCAATCACACTTTGGGTCTTCTCAATGAAGCCGGCTCGTACTGTGCGTTCAAACACGAAAGTGAAGATCAAACCGTTCAGATCAGCAGCAGTCGCCTGCTTGAAAACTTCGAGCCACACTGCTTCTCTCAATTCAACAAACGGCTTGCTACCGAACTCAAAGACTGATAGGACGAGATCAACCGTGAGGTGATTGTGGAAGACTCTGAAGCCAGTAAGCTCGGCAAGCTCTCGGGCAATAGTAAGTTTACCAACACCGGGTAGTCCGTATAGAAATATGAGTCTCATGAGGCTCTAGCAGTTGATCATGTTCATCGTCATGATCCGATCTTCCGTGTGTACGTATCAAAGGTGGGGCGGCCACGGAGTGTCGCCCCTACGGCGTTGGTCCAGATAATACGAAGTCATGGACCAAAGCGTTGGCGATACTCGAGCGAGACAAGGAACGACTTGACCATATCGGCATCAACGAAGTTGCCACCAAACTGATCCAGCTTCCCTACCCAGAAGTCAAAGCCCGAAAAGTCAACGTCAGGTAGATCATTTGGGTTTCTTCTCAGATACCCGAAATACTGCATCTGGACAAAGCTGGGGATCACCTGTCTCTCTTGAAATCCCTCGTTTTGGATCAGATCGAATAAGGCACGACCGCGTGCGCCATCATCGGAGGCAGTTGCGGCACCACCAAACTCCCCAAGCGCCGCAGTTCGCTCAGCGGCCGTCGGCACAATCTCCGCGTGGCGGCAGAGATCGTCGACATATTGAGCCGGAGTGATTGCAGTCGGATATAAGTCGAGAAACTCTGATCGTGTGACGAAGTCTCTAAGGAATGCATCACGATTCGCGCTAAGAATCTGCTCTGCATTCGGCTCGCCTATGACAACTCCGCGTTGGACCGCCTGAGTGTCCCGCTCAAACTCATCAAATGCCGGCAACTGGCCCGCAAACGAACGATTCAAAGCTGCCACGTAAACGCTGCGCACTAGATTTCCGGTCTCCTGAAACTCCCTCGAAAGGAAAAAGGCTGCCGAAACGTTGACACGTCGAGGCTCAGTGCAATCGGGCTTCGGCGTACAGTTATTGATCTCGCCGCTCCAGAATGCAAGGCCCGCCGGGTCAGCGTCTCGGTTGAGGAAGTCACGATATTGCTGCCGTACAAACGCCTGCGTGTCGTCATTTGCGTTGGGTGCCGCGGACACCGAATCGCTTATGGTTACAGTTGCGCTTGAAGGCGGCAGAAACCCTACACCAAACTTCGGTTTGAAAAGGTTCACCTTGAAAATCTCTGGCCCTTCCGTAAACGAGTCCTGAGTGATCGGAATAACAAAAGTCTTTTGCGTTTCGTTTGGAGCAAACGTCAGCGTGCCCAAGGTTAGACCGAAGTCGCACCGCGCAGAAGCCAGACCGCTGTTGAGCTTGCTGCAGACGTTAGAGGACCCCGTGTCGTCCGTCGCGTAGTCGACCTTAATTGTTGTCGATAAGTCACCAGTGCGATTAACAGTTATCGTGACAACTCCTATGCTTTCGTTCGCATTGTAGTTCGCCTGGCTTAAGGAGATCAGTGCGGGGTTAGTGATGTTAAAGCTCTGCACTACATTTGGAGCGGGACTGAAATTGGCGTCACCCAGTTGCGAGGCGGTAATGGTACACAGCCCGGCTCCAGTGAGGTGCACATTGTTGCCAACCAAGGAACACTGCCCATTTGCTACAAAAGTTACCGGTAATCCTGAACTCGCGGTAGCAATCAACCCAAAATCCGGATCACCAACATTCCTATTTGGCAATGGATCAAACGTAATTGCTTGACTCTGTTTGCCCACTGTCAGTGTGAAGCTGGCATCCGTACTGACACCGCAATTGTCCGTTGCACGGATAGTTATGGTGTGTACCCCGGCGGGCGCGGCATTATCAAACGAAACCACACCGGTCGTTGCATTGACGCTGATTGTGCCTGTGTAAGTCCCACTCGACTGCTTGACGATCGAAACTGTTCCATTGTCCGACGGCCCCGTTCCCGGATTGACCTGAAGAGATTTGCCGACACCTACGTTCTGATTTTGGTAGGTGAGAATTGGCGGCGTGTTGGCCGTTAAATTGATCGAAAGAATGTTGGAAACTTTTGTACTGCCATCAGCCGCTTCCAAAGTAAAGGTAGCAGTTGTCGCGGCACAACTTGCAACGATGTCCGCTGTGACGTTGCCATCTGAGTTAACAATATTTGAGATCGCTACACCATTTGCAGGATTAGGAGAAGTTACCCTGAGACTCAAGACACCATCGCCGGTGTAATTAGTGACCCTGGCAATTTGAGCGCTGCGAATTGTGCTGCCTTTCTGCAAAGAGAAACCGGTCGCCGTCTCAATCGTAGGTGCGTTGAGCAATATGGAAGCGGCGTTGAGATCTACGTTCACAGCGACTAAATCAAGCCGGCCATCACCGTTGAAGTCTCCTTTGGTAACGAAGATCGGCGTGTCACCCGTTGCAAAATCTTGTTTGGTAAAGTCCAGGACTCTGGCACCTGGAAGAGCAGTGTTCTGAAATACTGAGATGTTGTCGGAATGAGAATTAGCGACCGCGAGATCGAGTTTTCCATCCCCATTAAAATCTCCAACCGTTATTGAAGACGGGTTGAAATTCGTAGTGAAGTCCTGCTTGGTTGCAAAGCTTGGCGTAGCAGCTCCAGGAACACCGCTGTTGATTAAGACTGAAACAGTGTTCGAAACAAAGTTAGTCGTTGCGAGATCGAGCTTGCCATCTCCATTTAAGTCGGCAACTGACACCGCAAGTGGCCTGACGCCTGTCGGGAAATCATGACCAGGCGCAAAACTGATCGCCGCGTCTCCTGGTTCGGTCGTGTTTAGTAGGACAGCCACTGTATTCGAATTGGAATTCGCTATCGCTAGATCGAGTCTGCCGTCCGTGTTGAGGTCGCCCACCGAGACGAACCTTGGACCATCACCAGTAGGAAAATCCTGTTTGGCAGCAAAAGCTACGGTCGTCGCAGCTGTAGCTGTGTTGTTAACAAATACTGAGACCGACGAAACCTGGTTAACGACGACCAGGTCAAGCTTGCCGTCTCCGTTTAAATCGTTTGCGCTAACAGATACAGGACCATTGCTCGTAGCGATGTCTTGTTTGACAGCAAAACTCGGTGATGTCGCACCAGGTGCCGTCGTATTTAGCAACACCGACACAGTGTTGGAACTAATATTCGCAGTGACCAGATCCAATTTTCCGTCCCTATTTATATCGATCGCGATGACAGATACAGGGTTAAGGCCAACGGCGAAATCTTTCTTTACAGTAGACGAAGAAGCGTTAGCGCCTGGAATGGTCGTATTGAGCAGCACTGATACGCTGTTCGAGCTGACACTCGAGACTGCTAAATCAGGCTTTCCATCTCCGTTCAAATCCCCCACCGCAATGGACCGTGGATTAAGTCCCGTGTCGACGTCCTGTTTGAGAGCAAAGCCCGGAGTTGCCGGCCCCCTCGCGGTGTTGTTCAGCAATACTGACACGGTACTGACATTACGATTTGCAACAGCCAGATCAGCCTTCCCATCGCCGTTCAGATCGTTCACTCCAACGAATAATGGTGCATCCCCGGTAGTAAAGTCTTGTTTTGCCGCAAAGCTGGGCGTGGTCTGTCCGGTCACAGTTTTGTTGAGTAATACCGATACAGCGGCGGAATTAAAGTCCGCAACCACTAGATCCAACTTACCGTCATTATCAATATCACCAACTGTGACGAAAATCGGACCAACGCCAGTGACAAATTCCTTCTCAGGGGCAAAGCTCGCGGTCAATGCGCCGGTGGCCGTCGTATTGAACAACACCGACACTGTGTCGACCGAAAAATTTGCGACGGCGAGATCGGCCTTGCCATCACCGTTCAGATCGCCGAGAGCGACAAAAGCTACGCTGTCACCTGTCGCGAAATCCTGGATATCGGAAAACGTCAAGGTA
>DASROI010000414.1:0-12731 GCA_035646955.1 Pyrinomonadaceae bacterium | reverse complement strand
GCTAAAGGGTCATTGGAAATATCTCGACGATGGTACGGACCAGTATCTTTTCGACCTGTCAGTAGATCAGAGAGAGCGCGCTAACTTTCGCAGCAAGAATCCAGCGATGTTCGAGCAATTGCGAAGCGATTTCAGGCAATGGGAATCGACTATGCTTCCGCGACCACCGGCGAGAATCAGGTAGGGTGGGCCACCACACCAACGAAGTCCCAAGGTCGTTGTCTAACAGACGAATCTCGGAGCGGAGCCACCAGCTACTGCATTTTGGTATTGATTTCTCGAATCCGCACGTTTCGATACCAAACGGTATCGCCGTGGAATTGCAAAGCAATGTAACCCTCTGACAAGCGTGCGTACTGGCGGAAATTTTTGAATTTGCTTTGGGCAATCAAAGAGGTGAGTGCATCACTGCCAAGACTGTATTCGAGGACTTTCTTGCCGTTGAGCCAATGCTCGACGCGTCCATTTCTTACCACCAACCGCGCCTTGTTGTATTCTCCAACGGGACGCAGAATCTTGTTTGTTGGCGCTATCAGGTCAAAGAGTGAGCCAGCCGAAGTTTTGGGAATCTTTCCGTCCGGATGTTTCTCATCATCCAACACCTGCATCTCTGGGCCAGTCTTCCACGTCTGATCCTCATCTTCTGAAACCCGATAAATGATTCCACTATTAGCGCCCGGGGCGACACGCCACTCGAGTTCGAGTTCGAAGTCTTTATATTTAGTCCTGGTAATGATGTCGACCTGGTCCGATTTATCGCAGCCTGCTACTGTCTTGAGTGATCCGCTTTCTACCACCCAACACTTTTCGGGGAACGCGTCGCGACGAAAGCCGCGCCAGGCAGCAACGGATTTACCGTCGAACAGGATCTGCCATTTCGGTTTAGCCGCCGCTACTCGTGAGTCGAGAGTGATAAGAAGTAATCCGTATGTAAGCAAGATGGATTTTCGAAACATCTTCAAGCTTGGTCCCGCTTTCCGAGGAATTGTTGAAACCATGAACGGCGACTGGGATCCGCTGGCGCTACTACTACTGTTGAAAAGCAATCTCCGGCGATGCGTGTAAGATCATCAAGCCAGTCGTCCTCTATCACAAAAGAACCGCTGGCTTCTTTGATCAGCGTTCGTTGCGGGTGCTGGTGCTCCCATTCAATGATGACAGCATCACGCCAGAATGCATCGCGGCCATTGATCTCGATTCGCATCATGAGCTCGAAGCTGTTGAAAACCAACGGCGGTCAGTACCGTAGCGCGGCAGCGTCGGGTGAGCCTCGTGTTGTACCTACTTGATGATATATCGAGGCTCACCCGACGTTACTGCCGACCTGATCGCTACTCTCGCAGAATACTATTGATCCGCTCCACACAATCGTTCGCAGTCTCGTTATCTGGATGTTCGCCGTTCAGAGCCATTACAAGGTCCGAAAACAACAGCTGCAGATCCCTCGCTCGGTCATCCGTTGGCGCAAGTCTTCCGTTGAGTTGGACCTTGCTCAAGTCTAAAGGAATACCCAACGCTTCTCCATCAAGGGGTGGCAAATGGAAGTAAAGAACTCCCACAAACCCAAGCGCGCCGGTCGATTCAACAGTCGGTCGGCCCATTGCGTCAGCCTTCGGAGTGTCAAAAGCGTGAAGCCCGGGCTGCAGTTCAGTCTCCGGTCCTTTCTCCTGCTCCAACTTCTGATCCGACGTTGCTGTTTGAGCAGTCTGCGCTGTCCCAGTTAACAGTTGACGACGCACTGGTGAAATACCTACAGCGCCCTGGGTTGCAACAAGACGAGCCTCAAGCTGTTCACTGAAACGCAAATTTTGTTGGGGAGGCTTCACGGAAAAGCGTCCGCGAAGAATAAATTTCTGTTGCGCAATAGAAGCCTCGGTCGGCATAAAATTAACGTCGTATGTTTCGCCTTTTGCCTGGAACTGGCCTGCAAAAATGCGTCCACGAAGGAGTACATGAATCGAATGCAACTTACGTTGCTCGCTACCAGTCTTTCGAACTTGTGCTGAATGCTTTTTCTCTTGAAGAAACATCGTCACCCTTGAAGATTTCCGCGTTTGTATTCGTCCGCCAGGTAATCGCAGGCGCGAACAGTCAGTGCCAGGATGGTCAAGGTCGGATTGTGATTAGCTGAACCGACAAATGCAGCACCGTCAGTAACAAACACATTCTTGACTTCGTGCATTTGGTTGAACCTATTAAGGATTGATGTCTTGGGATCATTTCCCATGCGCGCTGTACCCAACTCGTGGATGATGCGACCGGGTGCCGTCAACTGACCGCCGGTCGAGACAACCTCAGCCCCCGCGGCGCGCAGGATCTCCTCACTCGTATCAGCCGCATCCTTAGCCATTTCACGTTCGTTCTCTGAATACTGAATGTGCATCTTGAGTACCGGAACGCCCCACGCATCGACCACACCGTCCGGATCAATTTCAGCATAGTTTTCAAAGCGCGAGAGCATTGCCGCGCGGACCGTCATCCCAACTGGAGCAGTATAGAAACGGCGAACCTGTTTTTTGTATTCTGGTCCAAAGCCGCTGATCGCCCGCCGGGCAATGCTGGGAAACATTGGCGTGGCCGAGCCGCATTCAAAACCATAACCGCGAAGAAACTTTGCGTGTTTCGTTTTTGCGTCGAGGTTGCGGAAGCGGGGAATGAATATCCCCGTGGCTTTGCCGTCTTCATTTATCGGATCTCGGCCGGCAAGGATCGGAAAGAAACCAGAAGCTCCAATACCGCCGAAGTGATCAACCAGGTAATGACCCAGCACGCCGGAACTGTTTCCGAGGCCTTGCGGGTGGTTCCTCGACTTGGAGTTGAGCAAGATACGTGTCGATTCGAGTGTTGATGCCGCAACAATGATCACTTTCGCGTACGCTTCCAGCTCTTGATGCGTAACTCGATCGACGAACGCAACGCCTGTAGCCCGTCCGGTGTTCTGGTCCGTAATGATGTGTCGGACAATCGAGTTGGGACGAAGCGTCATTCGACCCGTTGCCGCTGCAATCGGCAATGTTGAAGCCACCGAACTAAACATCGCGTTGACATCGCAACCGTCACCGCAGTGCCCACAGTAGTGACATTTTCGACGTCCCTTCATAAACGACTTAGGCTGAGTCGTGAGCATGGCGACGCGCGAAGAGATTGCAGGTCGTCCAGTTTTTTCGGCTCCCTTGCGCAAAAGGTGCTCACCGCACGTCATTGGCATAGCGGGCATGTATTTGCCATCTGGAACGTGCGTCAGACCATCATTATTTCCGCTAACTCCAATGAACTCCTCAACTCGATCATAGTAAGGGGCCATCTCTGCATAACTAATTGGCCAGTCGTCTCCGAATCCGTCGTGACTGGCGGCTTTGAAGTCGAGATCAGACAGGCGCCAGCTAAGTCGTCCCCAGTGCAGCGTCTTGCCACCGACTATGCGCGCGCGAACCCACATAAACGGTTTGCCCGGGTCAGTTGTGTACGGATGTTCTGAGTCTTTAACGTAAAAGTGGCGGCTGTAATATGAGGCAGTGTCCTGCATCCACTGCTCTTGCTGCTTCCAGCCAGGTGGACCAAAGCCGCGATACATCATTTGATAAGGCCATGTATGTGACGAGAAGTCGCGGGTGGGATTAACGGGTGGTCCGGCTTCGAGGACAAGCACTTCAAAGCCCCGAGACGTCAGCTCTTTTGCCGCCATACCGCCGGAAGCTCCCGAGCCGATGATCAGTGCGTCGTAGCGTTTAGCTGATCTCACGCTGTCTCCGAGAAAACAATTTGTATGTGATTGAAAGTGTTACTTAGCTGGCGCGCGCACCATAACACAGCCGGGAAACACCGGGCAAGATCGTTGGTAACTATAACTATCAAAACAATTGACTTTTAGCGTCGTGATTTGAATAATCACGCGCGATTCCGTTCCACCTTGTAAGACCGACCCAAATTGTGGTGACAGACATGCCTGACGAAGAACACATCAGCCGCAGAGCTGCTCTCAAAGTGATCGCTATCGGTGTTGGTACTGCCAGCGCCTTGCCAATTCTGGAAGAGACCAGCTTGGGACAACAAAGTCACACCGGCATGGTGATGGAAAAACCAGCAGCCGAAGCAGACCGGGTGCATCGATTTTTCAATACGCAGGAGATTGCCACTGTCGCAACAATTTCACGATTGATCATTCCCGCAGATGAACACTCACCAGGCGCCGACGCGGCCGGAGTACCCGCTTTCATCGATCTAATGGTCAGCGAGTCATCGGCGGAGGTGAAGAGGCTTTGGCATGAAGGCCTCTCGGCGATCGACAAAATGAGCCAGCAGAGATTTGCAACTGCTTTCATCAATGCAGCCCCCGACCAACAGCTGACCTTACTCAAAGCGATCAGTAAGAACGAGTATAGAGCCCGTTCAATTGAGGAGCGCTTTTTCGTTGCGATCAAGAGTTTGACGGTTGATGGTTACTACACCTCTCAAGTTGGTATTCATGCAGAACTGCAATACAAGGGGAACGCTTACTTAAAGGATTTTGTAGGTTGCTCTCATCCGGATCACAAAAGTTAGGCCGCCGCCGGAGAGTCTCAATTGCCAGGCGCATACCTTCGATCAGGCTTTTTGCCGACGCAGGAGGGACCACAAAAAAGAGCGACACCGGCCGCACAGCGGTGTCGCCCATCATCTGTCAATTCATTATCGTGGACTTAATTCTTGAATCGTTTTCGGGCTATACCGCCGAGTCCAAGCAGAGCAGTTCCCAATAGCAGGATCGACGATGGCTCGGGTACTCCAGGTGTGTTGGACGGAACACCGACATCGCTTACCTGGCCGGCCTGAAATCTTACGTAGATCGCGTTGCAGATTTGCTCCTCAGTGAATCCACTGAACGCAGCTCCTGAAACTATAAAGGATGCGCTTTCACCTGGTTGCAACCCGGAATTGGGGTCACCTCCCGCGAAAGTCGACCCCGTGATGAACCCGAAATCCAAAACGGTCGAGTTAAATCCATCTGGCACGTTTCCGAGATCCGCATCGGAGAAAGTGAAGTTGGAAGACAAGCTGGGCGCTTGCATCCCGGTGAAACCGTTCAACCCGGAAGCAGAGGCATTACCAGTTGGCGGCAGGTCGTAACCAATACCTGTGATTGTCGACGTCGAACCTGGTTGCGTGATGTTTGACGTGTTCGTAATGGTGAATGTGAATGTGTTGGTTTGGGAGTTGAACTCACAGACCACTGTTGCTGTCGAAGCTTGTCCTGTTGAAACACCGACGATTTGGATGGTGTCGGCTCTTACTGAACTGGTTGCGGCGCTTATCACGAGCACAGCAATTGACAGAAATAGTTTGTAATATCGGGACATGCAGATCCTCCTGTCTTGTACCTAAAGGTACACTCGCCTGGCGCATCGCATTCTGGGCGATTTCAGTGGGAGAGCTTGCGCGCAGTGCAAATAATCCTGGGTGGTGAAAATGGGGTGTTTTCGGATATTAGAAATGGTGTTTTCTTCGGTCAATACTTTTGTGAAGATGTGACAATAACTTTACATATGCAACGACTAACGCAAGATCTGTCGCGACTTTTATACGCCGTATTCAACTTGGACCAATGTTCGTTCAAAATTTCGTATAAACGCTCCCGTGCACGTTGGACCAAAGGATCGCGAGAAATACAGCGGATCTTCATTCGCGGTGCTGTATGGGTGCGCTTCTTTACTTTTTGGTTGGGCTGATTAAACAATGCTAGCGCGATGGACCATCGATTTCTGTAAGTCTTCATGAATATTTCGGCCTATCTCGAACGGATTAACTATCACGGCGCAACGACCCCGTGCGCTGAGACTTTGCGGGCATTGCAGTTGGCGCACCTGTTGGCTGTTCCTTTTGAAAACTTGAGTATTCATGCCGGCGAACCGATCGTGCTTCAAGATGAGGCGCTGTTTACAAAAATTGTCGCGCGCCGGCGAGGTGGCTTTTGTTATGAAGTGAATGGTTTGTTTGCCGCTCTCTTGCGCGCACTGGGTTTCGACGTGACGATGCTATCGGCTGAAGTAGCGAATGCCGATGGGGTCTACAGTCAACCATTCGATCATATGACGCTGATGGTTCAGCTAGACGAACGCTGGTTGGTTGATGTTGGATTTGGCGATTCATTTCTGGAGCCGCTCTTGCTTGACGACACTAACGAGCAACCACGTCGCGACGATGTCTACCGCATTGCAACCGACGGCGGTTTCTTCATCCTGTTGCGGCGAGAAATGAACGCATGGAAGCCGCAATATCGTTTTACCTTACAGCCTCATGTTTACAACGATTACGCTCAGATGTGCCATTATCATCAAACTTCACCGCAATCACACTTCACGCAGAAACGCATCTGCTCGCTGCCCACAGACTCGGGTCGAATCACCATCAGCGACATGCTTTGGATTGAGACTTCCAGGGTTACTGGACGACTGGAGCGATCGTTAGAGAGTCCGGAGGAGTACGCGACCGTGTTGCGCGAGCGTTTCGGTATCGTAATGTTGAAATGACATCAATCCTATTTGCACTTAAATACAAAGGAGTTCCCAATTAATGGACCGTCGGCCGGAGCGCTCGACGAAAAGCGCCACCCAACCGACTCACCAGGTCAGTGAGAAAACGGGAATTATAAAAACATCGCCCCCCATTTTTATCAGGACTGCGATCTTCATAGTCAGAGATAGAGTCGTCCAGAAAACATGTGAAGAAGAGGTGTCCATCAACCGTAACGTGCTGGCGCAACAAATAAAAGATCCGCCGGCTATCATCTGGATTCTGATGTGTTATCACCGAGAACATGCACACAATATCGAAGTCAGATTCAGAGAGTGGAAGTTCCAACTCCGATGAGCGTAGGGTTCCACCTGGGTTGTACATAGGGTGATAGGCATCAACGAAAATGTATTGAAAGCTATCACTCCGAACCTCCTTCTGTAGAAACTCGATCATTGGACGATCGATATCAATTCCAACATAAAGTCCAATCCTAAAGTCTGTATTTACGAGCGCCTGACTAAACCGCACACCGCAACCAAAGTCGAGAAGCCTCGTTTTCGCATAGCTCGAGAATCCAATCTGCTGGCGCATTCGTTCCAGCAACCAGCGACCACTCTCTTCTGGAGTCATGATCGACGTAACCGTAGGTGAGTTGCGATTGAATGCTGGCGGCACAACGAGCCTGGGCCTCCCCCGTCTCAAGAATTTTTGCAGCACACGCATTCGCGATCCGAAACTTATCCTGTCAGGTCGCACAGTCGCTGTTGTTCCGTGTCACAGAGAAACACTATTTCGTGACCTCGCACTGAGGACTTCATGATTGATGTTGACTAAGATGGCCCCCGTCATGTGGATGACATAATACAGAAGATCACGGGGGATGAAGATGAGTTCAACAATGTCGCAGCCAATATTTGTGAATAAGAACGAGCCACACACCGAGGGTAAAGTGGCGCGGACTATCGAACAACAAACAGCCAAAATTCCATCAGATGTTTACTTGTGGGCAGCCGGTGGCGCAATAGCCACTTCTGCCATTCTGCAGCTGATGAGGAGACCGAAAGCAAGTTTGTTTCTTGGTCAGTGGGTCGCACCGTTTCTGCTGCTCGGCGTTTACAACAAGATTGTAAAAGTTGCCGGCTCTGACGGAAATCAGTAGTCGAGCGAGACGGATTGGGATGCCTGGATGGGACCATGAATCCCTCCGGGCTTTCTTATTTGCTCTGATGACATTCGATCGGCGGGTTAAACGGCGACCTCACCCGATCGGTCAAAGGGGGTTGGTGATGGCTTCATTATGGCGATTAGGGGGATTGAAATGGAGTGCCCTTGGAAAGCGAATAATAAACGAAATCCAAAGTGATGACGTCTTCGGACGTGCCGCACAACTCGCTTATTACTTTCTCCTCGCTCTCTTTCCTATGTTGCTTTTTTTGACGTCCATTATTGGCCTAATTGTTGGGCCCGGGACTGGGTTGCGCCATTCGCTATTTGGTTATCTCGCAAGGGTGTTGCCCGGATCGGCCTTTAACCTCGTCGATTCGACGATGTATGAAGTCAGCGCAGCCAGCGGTGGTGGAAAAGTCACGTTTGGCCTTCTTGCTGCTCTTTGGGCAGCTTCCAATGGGATGGGTGCGATTACCGAGGCTTTAAACGCAGCTTACAATGTTAAAGAATCTCGTCCCTGGTGGAAACAACGATTGACCGCAATAGGCCTGACGCTGGTCCTTTCGATTCTGATCATATCGGCCCTCGTGCTTGTGCTCTATGGCGGCAAGATCGCAAATCTGATCGCTGTTACTTACGGTTTCGGGGATATCTTCACTGTTGGTTGGAAGTTATTGCAGTGGCCCATCGTTCTTGCGTTCATGCTCTTGGCGTTTGCTTTGATCTATTACTTGGCGCCAGACCTGCATGATCAGCACTGGGTGTGGATCACACCAGGATCAGTGACAGGCGTAGGTCTGTGGTTGCTGGTTTCCTTCGGGTTCAAACTCTATCTACATTTTTTTGACTCATACAGCAAAACTTACGGGACACTCGGGGCCGTTATCATTTTAATGTTATGGCTCTACTTTACCGGGGCAGCGATCTTAATTGGTGGTGAAGTAAATTCCGAGATCGAAGACGCCGCCGCTGAAGCCGGCGATCCTCAGGCAAAAGAAAAAGGCGAAAAGGCCCCTGGAGGAAAAGATCGATCCGAAGGTGTCAATGATGGTACTCACGTCGCCGCATGAAAATTCAAATCTCCGTCTCTTGCGTAACTTCTGCGTTGTTGTTCTGTTTCTGAAAGTCAACTCTGAGAGCCAGGATAAGATTTCAGACGGTAATCTTTAAAAACCAAGTAAGGCCTTCAATTCAATAGCGTTCTTTACGGCCCACCCTCCGACGTCATTGTTAAAGTAAACATAAATGGCAGTTAAGTTTGCACGCCAGCACTCGATTCGGCTGGCCCACCGCTGCAATTCATCGTGCGAATAAGAGCCGGTGTACTTTGCATGTCCTGGTCCGTGAAACCGAACATATGTGAACTCGGAAGTTAGTGTTAAAGGAGTTCTCTGATCACTCAAATCATGGATGCAAAATGCCACATTATGACTACGTAAGAGCTCAAAGATTTCGGAAGTGAGCCAGCTTCGATCTCTGAACTCGAAAGCATACTGGTAGCCGTGCGGTAAGAATTCAAGGAACTGAGCTAACCGGTCGACATTAACTGACCAGCCAGGGGGAAGTTGAAAGAGTATTGGACCCAGCTTCGTATCCAATCGGTCTGCGATTATTGAAAAGAATTTTTTCGTGGAGCTGTCAGGATCTTTGAGCTTCTTCATATGCGTAATGAAACGGCTCGCCTTGACAGAAAAACAAAAGCCTTCCGGTGAATTCTCGCGCCACGAGTCGACGGTTTTTTCTGCCGGCAACTGGTAGAACGTGTTGTTTATTTCGACGGTGTCGAAGTGTTGTGTGTAATAGGCAAACATCTCGGAAGCTCTCATTTGTGATGGATAGAAGTCTCCTAACCAATGCTTATAGTGCCAGCCCGATGTCCCGATATATATTTTTCCTGTCATAACTCACTCCAGCGTCTTCTGACCGTTAGTAGTGCGCGTCTCTTGCACTGACTTATCGTGATTGGACTCACTCCATGCAAGTTTTGGACAAGGGCAATGCTTATCTGTAGTGATCGTGGACGCTTTAGCTGAGAGGGTTGAACATTTCTGAAGCGAATTTTGGTTGGTAGAGTTTGATACGTAGAAAAGGAGGCGAAATGGAAAGTAGAGCTAGGTTTAAGCAGCGATCACCCTGCTTGATCCTGGGAAAGCGGCTTGGCATGTCGTTCTTAGGAGTCGCATAGACGTCCGTGGGAGGATGGTTTGGTGGTGAGTTAGGTTGAGCGCCTCGGGAGTAGGAGTGCATGCCGACCCTAACTTGAATGCACCAAATTCTCTTCTTGATCCGAGGCCGTAACACTGTCAGGAGCCGGCGATGCGTTAATGGTTCTTCTCTATTTTCCGGCTGATCCTAAATCAGCGTCCGGTAAAAATACGCGCCCTAGCTTTTAGACCAGTTAGGTGTTTCGAAAGCGACCTTCAAAGATCAAATCGATCTTCACATTTCTCGCACAACCCTCACTTAATTACCCCCTGACGATATACACCGGACACCTTTAGCTCACAATTCCGTTAGTGCAACGGCCTGTCGTGATGTCGCCGACAATGATCGACAACATTGGAAGTAGCGAGCCGCAGCGGAACAAAAGTTGCGAGGCCTCTAGCGTTCGCATTAACAAGGAGGTTTCTATGAACGCTTTTACATTACTTAAAGCCGATCATCAAAAAGTTGCCGGTATTTTAGAGAAGATTGAAGGCACCACCGAACGTGCTACAAAAGGAAGGGAAGAGCTCTTCGCACAACTCAAGAGTGAACTAGATGTTCACACTCGAATCGAAGAAACAATTCTCTATCCAGCGCTCGAGGAATACGAAGAGACGCGAGACATCGCGCTCGAAGCGTACGAGGAACACGCTGTCGTCAAACAACTCTTAGAGGATTTGGAATCTTCCAATAAGGCTGATGAACACTGGACCGCCAAGTTCACTGTGCTCAAAGAAAACATCGAACACCACGTAGAAGAAGAAGAGGGTGAAATGTTTACGACGGCGCGCAAAGTTCTCAGTGAGGAAGACATCAATAAACTTGGTGAACGTCTCGAGGCAGCTAAGAAAGTTGAAAAGTCGGCCAAGGCTGGTTAGTTCAGAACACCGTATCAGCATTGGTTACGCACCAATGTTCGCGAGTGTGAACCAATCTCAATGCCGATACACGAGCAGGAATTTCAAAAGCTAAGCCTGCAGTATCAATCTTAAACCGCGGATTTGAACTCTCCAGGCGGAGCTTTGTCTGGACGACACAACGCGATTAATACAAGGGGGAATTATGCAAAGAAATTTTGAACCGGAGATAAGCGCGAGAAGGTTGGTTCCTGCGCTCGATAGCGCGAGCAGCAAACCACGACTTGCTCAGGCTCAACGGGAGAACGTTTCTCCAGGACAACCCGACCTGGTTTGTTTCTCCCATTTGCGCTGGGATTTTGTCCATCAACGCCCACAACACCTGCTAACCCGCAGTGCCCGTGATCGTCGTGTGTTTTTCGTTGAAGAGCCGGTATTCGATCAGGGTTCAATGCAGCTCTGCGTGGTAGAGAGAGAGAACGGCGTCCAGGTTGTTGTACCCCATCTGCCCGAAGGGCTGAGAAGCGAGATTGCCACAGCGGCAATAATGAAGGATATGATTCGTCGTTTGCTCGTTGAGAACGATATTCGGGACTACGTCTTTTGGTACTACACTCCGATGGCTCTCTCGTTCACTGAGGACTTCAACCCGATCGCTTCGGTCTATGATTGCATGGATGAACTATCAGCATTCAAAGGGGCTAATTCGCAGCTGCCTGAAATGGAACGACGACTCTTTGAACGAGTCGATCTCGTGTTCACCGGTGGACACAGTCTTTACGAGGCTAAAAAGCACGCTCATGCGGCGGTCCATCCATTTCCGAGCAGTATTGATCTTGCGCACTTCAGTGTTGCCAGATCTTCGCAGACCGACCCTGACGATCAAAAGAACATCCCGTATCCACGTTTAGGTTTCTTCGGAGTTATAGATGAGCGGTTTGATATCGAACTGCTCGATGCGGTTGCTGAAAGACGTCCTGATTGGCAGTTTGTGATGATTGGACCAGTGGTGAAAATTCAGTTGGATTCGTTGCCCAAACATCCAAACATTCATTATTTGGGTGCAAAAAAATATGAAGAACTTCCCGCGTACCTTTCGAATTGGGACATAGCGTTGTTACTTTTTGCCCGCAATGAGTCGACGCGTTTCATAAGTCCGACCAAGACGCCTGAATACTTAGCTGCAGGCAAGCCCGTAATTTCTACTTCCATTCAAGACGTCGTACGACCCTACGGCGAGATGAATCTAATTAGCGTCGCGGATACTCCCGAGGAATTTGTTCGCGCCGCCGAAGATTTTCTTACCAGGTCATACGAACAAACCGACTGGCTGGCCCGGGTTGATAAGTTTCTAGCGAACATGTCGTGGGACAAGACCTGGCGCCAGATGAGTAATCTTATTAATCAAGCCGTGGAAATGAAACGTCAGTCTCGCACTGGATTGAAACAAGTTGCAAAGGCTGGTCAACGAGCCTCGGCCACTGTCGCTTAAAAAAGTTAAAGGATCGATCGTACAAGGGGGGAAAGAAGATGTTTGACTATCTAATTGTGGGCGCTGGTTTTGCAGGCAGTGTATTGGCTGAACGACTAGCAGCTGGTTCCGACAAGAAAGTATTAATTTGCGATAAACGTCCTCATATTGGCGGCAATGCTTACGACCACTACAACGAAGCCGGCATTCTCGTTCATAAGTATGGCCCGCATATATTTCACACGAATTCGCGTGAGGTCTTTGAATACCTTGGTCGCTTCACCGAGTGGCGACCTTATCAACATCGAGTGCGCGCCAGTGTGGATGGGCAAGTAGTTCCCATTCCAATCAACCTCGACACTATCAATAGTCTATACGGATTGAGTCTCACTTCCTTTGAGGTCGAGGAATTTTTTAAGAAGGTTGCGGAGCCGGTCGAACGAGTACGTACTTCGGAGGACGTTGTTGTCAGTAGAGTGGGTCGGGAATTGTATGAAAAATTCTTTCGCAACTACACACGCAAACAGTGGGGACTCGAT
>DASROI010000413.1:0-31319 GCA_035646955.1 Pyrinomonadaceae bacterium | reverse complement strand
GTTCGTGGTGACAATGCAGTCGTAGATTTTCACGGCAGTTCGCCGCAAGTAATGGGTGCGATAAACGCTGTCGAGGCAATTACAGTCTCGGCAGTTTCGTATGTGTTTCGTTGTTTGGTGCCAGGTGACGTCCCGGCGAGTGCCGGTTTGATGGAGCCGATCGAAGTAATTGCTCCCGCGGGCACCGTGGTCAACGCAAACCCACCAGCTTCCGTTGCCGGTGGAAACGTTGAGACTTCGCAGCGCATAGTCGATGTCATGTTCAAGGCGTTGGCTAAAGCGATGCCGGATCGAATTCCCGCCGCAAGCCAGGGGACAATGAACAACTTAACGGTGGGCGGAATCGATTCACGAACGGGCGCAGAGTTTTCCTACTACGAAACTGTGGCCGGAGGGACAGGGGCGCGACCAACGACTGACGGGATGAGCGGTGTGCACACGCACATGACGAACAGTTTGAACACACCGGCTGAAGCCCTCGAGTATGCGTACCCTTTGCGAGTTCGCGAATATCGACTTCGGAAGGGTTCTGGTGGCGCAGGTAAGCATCGAGGTGGTGATGGAGTTATTCGCGAGATCGAAACGCTGGTGCCTGCACGAATGTCAATGTTGGCCGATCGACGAAAGCGTGGCCCATACGGCTTGCAGGGTGGCGATGATGGTAAGCCTGGTAAAAACGAAATTGTCCGGGGTGGAAGATCGAGAAAGATCGCAGCCAAGGGGTCGCTTGAATTAGAAGCGGGCGACAGAATTCGAATCGAAACACCCGGTGGTGGCGGCTGGGGTAAGCGCTAACCTGATCTGATCCCCTTTATTAGCTAACTGGAATTAATGGGCGCGCTCTTCTGGGACCGCAGGCGTCTCGCCTGCCATCGTTTCAGCTAGGGCGAACGTAGTGGCAAGAAGAGCAGGCGAGGACGCCTGCGGTCCCAGAAGAGCGCGCCCGTTAGTGTGAGCGCGTCACTGAATGGTTAGGTTGTTAAGCGGCGGTAGATACCGGGGAGACGTTCGGGAAGCGTCATTACGTCGTCGATGATGGTGTAGCCAATCTCGCCGTACAGGTCCTTCAACTCGGCTTCCGACTCGCGGTCGATAGTTATACAAAACGGTGTGATGCCTTCGTTCTTAGCCTGCCTTAAAGCCTCGCGCGTATCTTCACGTGCATATCTCGCATCTCCATAATCATGATCATATGGTCGGCCATCTGATAACACGATCAAAAGACGAGTGCGTGCATCCTGTCGCGCCAGTTTCGCTGTTGCGTGACGTATGGCAGCGCCAAGTCGAGTGTTATTCTGATAATTGATGCCGCCAATTCGCTTCTTCACTTCATCGGAATACTTCTCTCCAAAATCTTTAACTACGTAGAACTTCACATTGCGCCGGCCTTCTGACGTGAACCCGTTTATCGCGTAAGCGTCACCCACGGCCTCCAACGCTTCACTCATCAAGACCAGGCCCTCTTTTTCTATCTCGATAATTCGTCTTCCAGGTCGCGTGTAAGGTTGCAATGGATGGCGGCCAATTGTGCGCGCCGTCGATGATGACTGGTCCAATAGAAACGAAACTGCCACGTCGCGGCGACGTCGTAAGCGCTTTGTGTAGATGCGCTCCGACTGTTGCCCATCAGCGTGACGATCGATCACGTAGTCGATCACCGCGTTGAGATCGAACTCTTCTCCGTCGATCTCGTTAGCGACTCGTGTCAGGTTCTCGGGCTTCATCAACTGAAACTGATGACGGATCGAGGAAATCACACCCTTGTAGCGTTCGCGAGTTTGATCGACAAACGCTCGATCCCCGTGCTTTACATGTTTCTCGATTACGCGGCACCAACCGAGCCGATGATCGGTCAGCTCGCGGTCCCATTCGTCGTAGTTGTACGCAACTTCACCTTCCGTGAGAACTTGCTCAGGCGTTTCGGCTTCTGACCACGCTTCGGCGCCGGCGAGTTCGTCGGGCTCGCCCTCCGCTGATGGATCGTTCCAGGCATTGAACAGTTCGCGCGCATCTTTTCGCTGCGGCATTTGCTGGGTTTGCCGCTGCTTGAGTCTTTCCGACAATGCGTTCTCATCGTCCTCGGAATCCGTTTGTTCCTCGGGCACTTCGACTTGTTGGACCGAGTCGTCCACGGGTATCACTGATTGAAATAGATCGTAAACACGGCGCGTAGCCATTAAAGTGTCTGCAACGCTGGCAGTTTCGTTAGACAAGTATTCGGCGACGATGGTTTCGAGTTCAGTTACCACCTGAGAATAGAACTGTCGGGAATCGTCCCGCGCACCACCCAACATGGTTATCTGAAAAAGGAGCTCGAATGGGACCAACGAGCCAGGCAGTTCTTCGATGCGAGGCCGACTGCGTTTCAAATTGTCTTGAATGAGATCGAGGTCGCGTCGCAAACCGCGATAGACGTGACGTAAGCGCCGATCGATTCGTCCATTCTCGAGCGTACCGAAAACTCTTCGTGCAAGCTGCGGCAACGGAAAGAGGCGGATCACTTCTGGATAACCAGCATCGACGGGTATCGGGCGCGGCTCCAGTTTCTCAACCTCTCTCGTTACTTGTAATAGATCATCAGCGATCGCGAATGCATCAAGCGCGTCGACATTCTCGTTGTTAAAGGCTTCGCGAATTGACTGATAGGCAGCCGCGACCGCTCCGCCCGTATCGTGAGTTCCAAATTCGATCTGTCCTGCCGCATGCGCTGCCAGCACCTTGTAGAGACGAAAATCCAGGTCGTCATCACCAAATTCGTTTACGACCGACGGCAAGTAGATCGAGCGTCCATCGCCTATTCGGGCCTCATCCGGAACTGCTGCCAAAGGTTGAATTTCAACCTCACGTCCAGCCAGACCTTCGACGTAAAACTGCAGCAGATGCTTCACGGAATCGAGTGACAGACCAGCAGTTCCGCTGTGCAGCGCCTCGTAGCTTCCGCGCGTCTCAAGTGAGAAATAACTGCGACGCGCACGAGTGTCCGACCGCGCCGTTGATAAACCACGACGCGCCCATGCTTCGAACTGTTCGATCGAAACGGTTCGCAAAGCACGAACACTCGAGCGAAAACAGGCGAGTGCAGCTTCGGCATCGGTTACGGCAATTTCGCTCGTTAAGGTAAGCACTCTGCGCGCTAGCTGAATCGCGTCGTTGCGATCTTTGTCGCTGCTCAGCATTTGGACAAACCGTGGGCTGATACGGACAAAAGCTACCAGCGTAGCATTGCCATGGTTGGCAACCGTTCGTAACAGATCGATCCAGTCGTTAAAGATTTCAGGGGCTTCGCGAAGAAGCGCCCCGCCGGCAATCATGACATGAAGCGCAGCGCCGCCTCCCCGCTCCAGAAATTCGCGAACGCTTAGTAAAAGACTAAGTGCTTCTTCACGTTTGAGATCCTTCAATGCTGCAGGAAAGGCGACCCATGCATCCGAGGCGATGCCGCCGGCACGGGTTGCGAAGGCCGAAGCGAGTTCGAGTGCCGCTGTTACGATCTCGGGCTGGTTAAAATTCTCCAGCGCTGCTGATACGTCGGCTCCCGCTTCAAGAAATTCGGCACTATGTTTTGCTGACCGGCGAGCTATCTCAGTTGCGATATCGAGGATTGCGGTAGCGATCTGTTTGTCAGCGATTGCCGACACGAGTTGCGGAGCAGACTCAAGCGTTTCTCGACCAATTGCAGTCGACAAATTCATCTGTCGAATGCAGAGCGTCAATATCGTCGCGTGAAGTTCCTGAGGTACTGCTCTGAGTGGCTCGACGCCGTTTGCAAAAAACTTAACGGCTGCTTCGTAGTCACTCATCGCGATGCGGCGACCCATTTCTCCCCATGATCGAAGATCGGAAGGCTTGAGGATCTGGGCCGCCGTTGGTGTGGCGCGTAGGAACTCAATTCCCGCTCTTAACGAAATGCTTGCGATAGCTGCGCTGGTTTCGAGTGCGGCAGCTGCCTGGTCCAAGGGAAGACCGGCTAGACTGCGAGTCAGTTCCAGGAATGAGCGGCGTTCTGCGGAGTGGGCTGGTTCGCTTCCGTTATCAGCGTTACCTTCGGGCGGGGGCTGGTTGTCTGAGCGAGACTTCTCCATCTAGATGACAGTCGTAACGATTTCCCGAATACTGCGCTGTAACTCTCGATCGTCTGTGATTGGTGTGCACATTGCTACTTCTGCAGCGTCGACCGGAGGAATTCCGAGCGCGATTAGTTGGGCCGCATAGATCAACAGACGCGTTGACACACCTTCTTCAAGCCCGTGACCTCGGAGATTTCTGACCTTCTGACCGATTAACACGAGATCCCGCGCAGTCCCTTCATCAACATTTCCTTCGCGCGCGACAATCTCAGATTCAAGCTCCGGTGGTGGATAGTCAAATTCGATAGCGACAAACCTTTGGCGCGTAGACTGTTTGAGGTCCTTCAAGATCGATTGGTAACCGGGATTGTATGAAACGACCAGCATGAATTCCGGTGGCGCTTCAAGAATTGTTCCGCGCTTTTCAATCGGCAACCTGCGCCGGTGATCGGTCAACGGGTGAATGATGACCACTGTGTCCTTACGAGCCTCGACGACCTCATCTAAATAACAAATTGCTCCGTTGCGTACGGCCGAAGTCAAAGGACCATCGTGCCAGACTGTTTCTTCACCTTCGAGCAGAAACCTTCCGACCAAATCGGTTGACGAGAGGTCTTCATGACAGGCAACCGTGATCAATGGTCGTTCGAGACGCCACGCCATGTGCTCGACAAAGCGTGTTTTACCGCAGCCCGTTGGTCCCTTCAGGATCACCGGCAAATGAGCCGAGTGGGCCGCTTCGAATAGTTCTATTTCACGGCGGACGGGTAGGTAGTATGGTTCGGCGGCTACTTTATAGTCTTGGATTGCGCTTTCGGCCATTATTGAGTCTCAGCTATTAAATGTTGTCTGAACACCTTTATTACTGCTCATTGCTGCAAGCCCCGCTCGGCTGACGTCGGCCCTCATTTAAGGTATTCTTACAGCTTGCTTCTCACCGGATATTTACGCCAGGTGAAGCATCTTAGCATTCGAATAGAGTGCAACCAAATGACGCGTTTTCCGAGCAAAAGAACTATTTATATTAGTAAATAAGATGAAAATAGCAGTAGCAATGAGCGGTGGCGTTGATTCTTCGGCCGCCGCTGCGATCTTGAAGGAGCAAGGCCATGAGCTGGTTGGCTTTACGATGCAGCTATGGGACCAGCGTCGCGGAATAAATGTTGACGAAAATGGTGAGCCTTTACCGTCACGTTGTTGTTCGCTCGATGATGTTTATGACGCGCGTCGAGTCGCGGAAGAGCTTGGTTTTCCATTCTACGTTTTGAATCTCGAGCGCGACTTTGAACGCGAGGTGGTCCAACCGTTCATTACGAGCTACCTAAATGGCGAAACTCCAATTCCGTGTGTAGCCTGCAACAGCCGTCTCAAATTTGCTTCGCTGGATCGCCTTGCCCAGAGTTTGGGTTGTGAGAAAGTTGCGACCGGGCACTACGCCCGAGTTGCGTTTGATGAGACAACCGGCCGTCACAAACTGTTGCGCGGTCTGAATCACGATAAGGACCAGTCGTACTTTCTTTGGGAGCTGACGCAATCACAATTGTCGCGTGCCTTGTTTCCATTGGGCGAGATGTCAAAGCCTGAAGCGCGTTCTGCTGCGCGCCAACATGGACTGGCTGTGTCTGAAAAGAAAGAGTCACAGGAAATCTGCTTCGTGCCGGATGGGAATTACTCAGGCTTTCTCGAGCGTTATCTCGAGGCCGAAGAGGCGACTGATCGGCTGCCAGGCAGTGGCGCGATTGTCGACACACAGGGAAAAGAGATTGGCACACACGGCGGAATTCATCGCTTCACAATTGGACAACGAAGGGGAATTGGCATCGCTGATGAATCGCCTCTGTACGTCTTGTCACTCGACGCGGAAAGGAATCGAGTAGTGGTTGGTCCACAGCACGAGCTGCTCTCAAGCGAGTTCACTGCGGCAGGAGTCAACTGGATCAGTCTTACTGATCCGACCGAACCGGTCCGAGCGGAAGTCAGAGTGAGGTACCGGCATCTTGCGGCTCCGGCCACGATTGTCACTCAGCTTAACGGTCGCACTAAAGTCAGGTTCGACGAACCCCAGCGCGCGATTACTCCCGGCCAGGCGACAGTTTTTTACTCCGGCGACGAAGTTCTTGGAGGTGGTTGGATCGTTAGGAATCTGGCTGCTTAGCTCGGTGCGCAACGCCTTAGTGGGAGGCCGATTGGTGCTCGGCTTAAGCGTAACTGCGAGAAGGTTTACAGTACCCCGAGCGCAGCCACCGGATGCAATAGAGGAAGCTGGCGCGTCATCATCCGGTCGCTTCGCTCGCGGTACTGTAAAGACTTGTCAGTAGCGCTTTTATTTGCTGAACTGCTTTGACTCTAAAGTCGGATTTATCTAGAGGTAGCAGTGTTTGAGTTCGTGTGAGTTAGTGTGACTTCGTCGATCGTCTTTGGTTTTTCTGGACAAGAGGAACCCCAAGAAGTCATACGACCTAAACACGAAACTGCTTACCGCCGAAATTACTATTGAGGCAAAGCATTGCGTAACAGTAGAGAATTAGGATTAAGTCCTTCAGGCTAACTTGCCCTGCGATAACTAAACCTTTTCCGTTTCCCTAACGTACTCAACAACGGCCCTTTTAAGAAAATTCCGGGGCGTTTCTCCGTGGATGTTTGGCTTCGTGACGGTTTAATATTTCTAAAATAGACTGTAACTGGGTTGGGAGCTCGCGAGGGACTCACTACAATTTAATTGTTGAAAGTAGGATTAAAAATGGCGATGTCGGGAACGAGAAAAACTATCCTCATCATAACGGGAATTCTGGGTGCCTTTCTTCTGCTGGTGGTGCTGGCTGGAGCCGTCCTCTGGATTGCGCTGCGAAGAGGGGAACCATCCATTCGAGACAATAGCGTGCTCGCGTTGAGAGTTTCGGGCTCGCTACCCGACTACAGCCCAGACGATCCTTTGAAAAGATACTTCGGTGGGCCAGATCAGTCGCTCACTGGACTCGTGATGCAGTTCAAGAAGGCCAAAGTAGACAAACGAATCAAGGCGGTACTTCTTGATATCGATGTGTCGGGAGTTGGTTGGGGAAAATCGGAAGAACTGAGAGATGCTATCACTGATTTTCGGTCTTCGGGGAAACCTGTTTACGCCTATCTCGAATTTGGTCTTAACAAGGAATATTACATTGCGACTGCCTGCGACAAGATCATTGTGCCTCCTCCCGGCGAACTCTTCATCAATGGACTCGCTGCTGATGTGATGTTCTTCCGTGGGTCGTTAGATAAGCTCGGAATCTATCCTGACATTTATCAGATTGGAAAATATAAGAGCGCGGGCGACATGTTCACCCAAAAACAGATGACCGATGCTCATCGTGAATACATCAACTCTCTTTTGGATGATCTTTACAATAGATATATCGATACGATTGCGAAAGCTCGCCACAAGAGCACGGATGAAATGAAAGCACTGATTGACAATGCTCCTTACAACGCTGCCAAGGCTAAAGAAGCAGGTTTGATCGATGATTCGTTGTATCGCGATGAGCTCGAGAAACAGATGAAGACGATGCTGGGCTATAAAGACGCGGACCCGTTCGTCATAGTAAAGGGTGAATATCGCGATGTTTCTCCCGAGTCGCTCGGATTAAATGAAGGTGAGCGCATCGCTGTAGTCTATGCTAGCGGCGACATTGGTTCAGGTACTTCTCAAAACAGCCCGTCAGGAGATCAATCGATCGGATCTGACACTCTTGCGAAAGCGATGAACGACGCGGCAGCCGACAAGACTGTCAAGGCGATTGTTTTGCGCGTCGATAGTCCAGGGGGTTCAGGTTTGGCGTCAGACATCATCTGGCATGCAGTTGAAGCCGCCAATCAAAAGAAACCGGTTGTTGTTTCGATGAGTGACGTGGCCGCCTCAGGTGGTTACTACATCTCGGCTAGCGCGTCAAAGATTGTGGCCCAACCTTCAACCATCACCGGGTCGATTGGTGTGGTAGCGGGCAAGCCCGTGATGCGCGGTCTTTACGATTGGCTTGGCATCTCGAATGAGTATGTGTTGCGTGGTAAGACTGCCGGCATGTTCCGAGAGACTGAAAAGTTTTCAGATGAAGAACGGGCAAAGTTTGAAGATTGGATCAAAACAACTTACTACCAGGACTTTGTTCCCAAGGTCGCAAAGGGCCGGAAGAAAGATGCTCAATCCGTAGACTCAGTCGGACAAGGTCGAGTCTGGACAGGATTTCAAGCTAAGGAGCGCGGGTTAGTTGATGAGTTCGGTGGGCTGGATCGGGCCGTCGATGTCGCCAAGGAGCTCGCGAAGATACCGGCTGACAAGGGAGTTGAACGTGTGATTTTTCCCTATCCACAGACGTTCTTGCAGCAACTCTTGAGCGGGAATGAAAATTCGAATACCAAAGTACAACAACAAGAGGCCGTGTTTGCCGCGTTGCCGGAAGATGCACGGCGGGCATTTCGCTACATGAAGATGATGGACCGGATGAAGAACGGAGATACGATGCTGATAATGCCGTTCGATTTAAGAGTCAAATAGCCAATTCTAGGTCTCTGCGTCTCAGCGACTCTGGGGTGAAATTCATGTTTACCTTCGAGCCACTGAGACGCAGAGCAAGCTAAGGACCAATTCTGTCAAATCCAACGTAAGACCTCAGCGCTTCGGGGATAAGAATTGAGCCGTCTTCCTGCTGATAATTCTCTACAATTGCTATCCACGTTCTGCCAACAGCGAGGCCAGATCCGTTTAGAGTATGAACGAACTCTGGTTTTGAACCACCCGCTCGTCGAAATCTAATTTGAGCTCGGCGAGCCTGATACGCCTCGTAGTTCGAACACGAAGAAATTTCTCGAAACGTGTTCTGCGACGGTAACCAAACTTCAATGTCGTACGTCTTGGCGGATCCAAATCCAAGATCTGCTGTTGAAAGCGTCACAACTCGATAGTGCAGTCCAAGCTTCTGGAGAATCACTTCAGCATCGTGGGTTAGCGCTTCGAGTTCATCATAAGACGTTTCTGGTAGCGCGTACTTTACCAGTTCAACCTTTTCGAACTGATGCTGCCGAATCATTCCACGAGTGTCACGCCCATAACTACCGGCTTCAGACCTAAAGCAAGGTGTATATGCGGTCCAACGCTTTGGTAAGTCCGATGCGTCGAGGATCTCATCGCGATAGTAGTTGGTCACCGGAACCTCTGCTGTTGGTACAAGGTAGAGTTCGCGATCGTCCTGGAGCTTAAAGAGATCGGGTTCAAACTTAGGCAACTGGCCGGTGCCAAACAGTGAAGCGCGATTAACGATAAACGGCGGTAACGTTTCGGTGTACCCGTGCTCTCGGGTATGCACGTCGAGCATAAAATTGATAATGGCTCGTTCCAGGCGTGCACCCGCTCCATTCAGAATTGCGAAACGAGAGGCCGCGATCTTGGTCGCCCGTTCCAGGTCGAGGATGCCTAAAGCGTCGCCCAGATCAACATGGTCCTTAGGCTCGAAACTAAATGATGGCGCAGAACCCCAACGTCGAACTTCGACATTGTCCGATTCATCTTCCCCAACAGGCACACTCGCGTGAGGGATGTTGGGCAAAGTTGAGAGCAATTGCTGCATCCGGTCTTCTGTTTCTGTTCGCAGATGGTCCAAGGATGCGATTTGTTCTTTCAGTTTTTGAACTTCAGCACGGCGCTTTTCGGCTTCCTCGTTCTTACCGTCCTTCATCAACGCGCCGATTTCCCGGCTGGAAGTATTTCGCTGGGCATTGAGTTGGTCTGACTGCGCAATTACCCGGCGGCGCTGAGCATCAGCTTCCGCAAAGTCATCGAGGGCCTGAAACTCACCCTTTCGCGCCTTCAAAGCAGCGCGCACCGTGTCCAGGTTTTCTCTAACGTAGTTGAGATCGAGCATTGAGTTTTGGGTAATCTCCTACAAAGAAGTAAACCAAGACTTTGCAACCGGCGCGGCGAATGTGTCAACTGCCTGCAGATGACCTTTGGCCTTTGAGCTTTGGGTATTTTCTTTGAACAATGACGGTTTCAGCACCACAGCAAAGGCCGAAACCAAAATTCCAGAAACTATCGACAGTGCGTAAAAACCGCGAAGAGAGCATCCACAGATTAAGCGATACACAGACTCCCTTTTGAAAAGGCAGTGAATTGGGGTTTTAAGAAGGAATCTGCGTAATCGGGTAATCTGTTTATTATTCCCGCGTTTTTACATACGAAAGCCACCAATTTGTTCTGGTTGGCGCTGATATGTTATTAGTGACCGCCTTGCTCAGTGACACCGAGAGATAGGACGGATTCTTAAATTGACAGCGAAACATCATTGTTGCGGAACGATGGAAACGGAAGTGAATCGCAAATGCCCGGATCATTCAGATCCCTTTGATTGTCCGGACCACACTGTCTATTACTCTGTCGAGTTCAAAGAATACGGAATTCCGATTCACGACGGCGGCTCATCCTACTCGGTTATTCGCTATTGTCCCTGGTGCGGTAGTAACTTACCTACGTCGAATCGAGTAACCGGAACATTGGAAGGACGGACCAGCGAAATTGTCTGAACAAAAATCATTCTCCGGACGTGCAGCCATTGTCACTGGCGCCACCCGCGGCATTGGTCGCGCCATCGCTCTTGAACTCGCTCGTCGAGGAGCTGATATTGCCTTCAACTACGCGAAGAGTGCAGAGCCGGCCGAAAGTCTTAAGAGTGAGTTGGAAGGTCTTGGGGTGCGAGCGCTCGCTTTTCAATGTGATGTCGGACAAACCGAAGCAGCAGCGAACATGGTCAATGAGGTGAAGACCGCTTTTGGGCGAATCGATTTCCTGGTTAACAATGCCGGTGTCACGCGCGACAACTTGATCCTGAGAATGAAAGAAAGTGATTGGGACGACGTGATCGATACGAATCTCAAAGGCGCCTGGAATTTTGCGAAGGCTGCACTTCGCACAATGTTACGACAGGATACCGGCGGGTCGATACTGAACATTTCGTCGATTAGTGGTGAAGTAGGGATGCCGGGCCAGTCAAACTACTCGGCATCGAAGGCAGGCATGATAGGTCTAACAAAGTCGTTGGCCAAAGAAGTGGCGAGCAGAAAAGTGACTGTCAACGCGCTCGCGCTTGGTATGGTCGCGACGGATATGGCGGGAAAGTTGGATCAGAGTTACCAGGAAAAGATTAAAGAGCAGATACCGTTGGGCCGATTTGCTGAACCGGACGAAGTAGCAAAAATTGCAGCCTTTCTGCTTTCTGATGATGCGCGATACATCACCGGTCAGGTAATTCAAGTCGATGGCGGACTGGCGATGTAGCTGTTAGTCGTGGTCAGTACCGATTCGCGGTAGCGTCGGGTGAGTAGCGAGTTATCGTCAGGTTGATAGTATCTCGAGACTCACCCGACGCTACTGCGATCCGGTACTGACCGCTGCAACGGCAAAGTCCAAAGACCCAGACCTCTACTTAATAGCCTTCACATTCTCCGGCTTAGCGAACAGGTTATCCGCGAACTTTTGATTGTATTGAACCGACTCGTAGTTTATCCGCGAGGTTTGTTTTGAGTTCGTAAAGTGATCAATTACCCACGGAGCGGTGATTCCCTCAACTGCGATAAACTTCAACAGTTGATCCTCTTCTGTAGTCTCATCTATATCGCCAGTGTCCAGATTTTTTCGCGCCCGTTTGTAGATGATCTTTGCCGGTAGAAAATCTCTAGCTCCAAACTCGTACTCAACCCAGTATCCATCTGGATAAGTCAACCGAATCGCGTCATTTCGTTTTGCGAGTCCCGCTTCGCGCCGTCCAACGTAAACAACCTTCGCGCCGTCTTTTTGCCACCAACCTCGCAATAAATTCTCAACGCTTGTTCGCAACGTCCGCTTAAAGTCGTCGACCTGTGTCTGACTCTGGTCCTTGATTGTCTTGACCGCGCCGTCAAACATCCAACCCGAATTGCCACTATTCGCTTGAATAGTTTTAATTCCGAGACTGACAAACTCAGTGCGTTCACGATCGGGATACTCGATGTAGTCGAGAAACTTGGAAGGGAGTTGTGAAACGCCGTCGCTGAACGCCGTGTAGAAGCCCTTACCGGTCACAGTTTTTACGTTCAAGTAGGGCTGGCCACCAAGTGTCTCTATGGCGTGCTTGATGATTTGCTGAGACTTCTCGTCGGCCGTCCCGGGCGCAACGGTTGTCGCCGGCGGAGTTGATGTTGGAGTTTGTGCTAAGACCACGATTTCGTTCGCTGTGACGATAGGCGCGGCGATTGAGAATGCGAGGATTAAGTTGCGGAGTCTGGTCATGATTAAAGAGTGAAGTGCGAGCAGTGCTGGTGTCTTTTCTGCTCAGTTACGGAAAGAGGGTTCCAGTCGAACTACTGAAACCCTCTTGTCCACGTATAGTCTAAAGCTTAGTTCAACTCTGGTTTCGACACCGGGGCGTCTGGAGTTACGGTTACCTCTCCATTTTCGACGTCTACCAAAAAACTCGAAGACGTTTTCCACATTCCGGTGATGGGAAGCTTTACTTTTTCGTCGATGTGACGTTTTAGAAAGCGAGCACCATAGGCCGTGTTAAAGCCACTCTCCGTAAGTTTGTTAACGGCTGCTTCCGTAACCTCAACGAGTTTGCCTTGCCGCTCCATCTGTCGTCGCAGTTTTTCAAGATACAGCTTGGCGATCTGTCGTACTTCATCCATGGTAAGTGGCGAGAAGACGACGATTTCGTCGATGCGATTACGAAACTCCGGTGAGAAGCGTTGTTCAGAAGCTTTCATCACCTCGTTCTTGACCCCGCGAAAATCAGATGCCGTCTTCATCCCAAATCCGAGTGGCTTCTCAAACTTCTTGAAGCTGTCAGATCCGAGATTTGATGTCATGATGATGATCGCATCGGACAAGTAGACCTTCTTACCTCGTCCGTCCGTCAGCCATCCTTCGTCGAATCCCTGAAGAAATAGGTTCATCAAATAAGGCGACGCTTTTTCTACTTCATCCAAAAGCAGAACCGTATAAGGGTTCTCGCGCAATTGTTCAGTGAGAATGCCACCTCGCTCCGAACCGACTATCCCGCGCGGCATACCGATCAGCTTTTCGATTCCAACAGTGCCATCGCTGTATTCAGACATGTCGATGCGCACCATTTTCTCTTCGTCACCGAACATGAATTCAGCGACCGCTTTGGCTAATTCAGTTTTACCGACACCAGTTGGACCAAGGAAGAGAAGTACGCCATCCGGTTTGTAGTGCGACTCTTTCAATGGACCTTTGTTTAACCGGAGACGTTGGGCCACAGCGCGGATTGCTTCCTTCTGCCCGATAACACGACGCCCGAGCATTGCCTCGGTCATCGCGAACCGATCGCTCGTGTCTCGGAAAATCATGTCGCGAGGAATACGAGATTCCTGCGAGATAACCTCGATAACGTGCTCAGGTTTTACAATGAGCGTCTGCGGTTCGTTGATCTCCACTTTTACAGCGGCTGTATCTAGCCAACCGATTGCCTTGTCGGGCAGGTGAAGATTTCGAATGTACTTCGGAGCCATTTCCAACGCCGTATTTATTGCGTCGTCCGAAATTTTTACCGAGTAGTTTTTCTCAAGCCGTGGCCGTAAACCTAGCAAAATTTCCCGAGTCTCATTAATGGTTGGCTCGACCACTTTGACCATTCTGAATCGGCGGGCCAGGGCTTCATCGTCGGCTATGTACTCTTTATATTCAGACAGCGTGGTTGCGCCAATAATCCGCATTTCGCCGCGAGCCAAAGCCGACTTGAACATATTTGCGGCGTCCGAAGATGTTCCCAGCGCTGCACCGGCGCCAATGATCGTATGAGCTTCATCGATGAAGAGGATCAAGTTGTCTCGTTCCTTGACCTCATCAATGATTCCTTTGATTCTTTCCTCGAACATGCCGCGCAACATCGTTCCGGCCACGATTCCGCCCATCTGTAATTGGACAATATGGGAATTGCGGAGACGTCCGGGCACTTTTTCGGGTTCGAGTTCAATCAGGCGAGCGAGTCCTTCAATAACGGCTGTTTTGCCGACCCCTGGTTCGCCCACAAGCATAGGTGAATTAGCCCGTTCACGATGACAGAGGATCTCAATAATTTGTTGGATCTCTTTTTCCCGGCCAATTGTAGGAGGGATTTTATCTGCACGGGCCATCCTATTTAAGGACACCCCGAAGTGCTTCAAATAAGGAGGCAGTTCAAATTTTTTGCGATTTTGTTCTTCTTCTAGTTCACGTCGCTTCACTTCGGCGCGAACGTTTTCAAGTACAGCATCGGGATTTGCGCCCATACCCCTTAGAACATCGAGGAAGAGGCTATCTTGATAACTTAGAGCTTCGAAAATATCAGTTGATTCAATTGTTTTGCGACCCTGTGTGCGGGCGCGCTCCATTGCACGCTTGAACAGGTCGGTGGTATCAGGACCGATTCGAAATCCTTTGCCAACATGCTGTTGGCGGCTGCTGCTCAGCCGTTTTTCAATTGCCATCTTTACGACTACGGGATCGAGCGATAATTCCCGCATTGCGGCATTAAACATATCCGGCTCTTCAACTGTCAGGGCCTGCAAAATATGCTCGACTGAAACGAAATTTTGATCACGACGGCGCGACTCGTCCAACGCATGCTCGAGAATGCGCTGTCCGCTGGCGCCAAACTTATCTTTATATTGACCTAGATCTGCCATAATTCATATACGACCGTCGACCCATTTCTGGATCATAGTTCGAACGGTAAACACTCAACTTTCAAACAGCTCAACCCCACACTCTAACCGCCACGTTAGATGTCGTCAGGATAAGGGCCGTTGCGTTTCAATGCAATAACTAATACCGGCAGGAGACTGCAAGCAAATCTCCTGCCGTTATTATGAAAAACACTCGTTAAAATCTTAATAATCGTAGTCATCCCCGCCTGGCATCGGGGGCGCTGCTTTCTTTGGCTCAGGCATATCGGTTACGGCCGCGTCAGTGGTAAGTAATAAGCCCGCAATAGATGCAGCATTTTGCAGGGCTGTTCGAACCACTTTTGTAGGGTCAACGATGCCGGCTGCCGCCAAGTCCTCGAACTTGCCGGTCACCGCATTGAATCCCTTGTTTCCTTTCGATTGTTCCACTTCGCCAATAACGACTGCCCCTTCAACGCCGGCGTTTTCTGCAATTCGTCGCAGCGGTTCCTGTAAAGCTCGTTTGACGATTCTGACCCCAGTCATTACATCCGGGTCATCCGCTGAAAAACTATCCAGCACCTTTGAAGCGCGAACGAGGGCAACTCCACCACCCACGACAATTCCTTCCTGGGCAGCTGCCTTAGTTGCATTCAACGCGTCTTCAACTCTCATCTTGATTTCTTTCATCGCGATCTCCGTTGGAGCGCCGACTTTAACTACCGCAACCCCACCGGCAAGTTTTGCAAGCCGCTCCTGAAGTTTCTCGCGATCATAATCAGAGGTTGTTTCCTCGATCTGTTTGCGAATAGTGGCAACGCGTCCCTGGATTGCTTTTCGATCACCACCACCTTCAACGACGGTTGTATTTTCTTTATCAACTATAATTCTCTTTGCAGAACCGAGATCATCAACCGTTATGTTCTCAAGTTTGATTCCGAGATCTTCAGTGATTACTCGACCGCCCGTCAGTGTGGCTAAGTCTTCGAGAATAGCCTTGCGGCGATCACCAAAAGCGGGAGCTTTCACCGCACAAACTTTAATTGTCCCTCTCAAGCGATTCACTACGAGTGTAGCGAGCGCATCGCCTTCTACATCTTCGGCAATAATCAACAGCGGCTTGCCTGCTCCGACCGTCTGTTCGAGTATCGGAAGAAGATCGCGCATCGCTGAAATTTTCTTCTCGTGCAACAGCACGAGAGGCTCCTCGAGAACGGCTTCCATTCGATCGGGATTCGTCACGAAATACGGAGACAAATATCCACGGTCGAACTGCATACCTTCCACGATATCCAATTCAGTTAATAAAGTTTTTGATTCTTCGACGGTTACAACTCCATCTTTGCCAACCTGTTCCATTGCTTCGGAGATCAGCTTGCCAATGTGCGCGTCGTTATTTGCCGACACAGTTGCGACCGCGGTTAATTCGTCTTTGCCGCGAACTTTCTTTGACATTCTTTCGAGTTCGGCAACCACCTGGTCGGTAGCCAGTTGGATACCCTTTTGGAGCGACATTGGATTTGCTCCGGCAGTGACGTTCTTTACGCCTTCACGAAAAATTGCCTGGGCCAGAACTGTAGCCGTGGTAGTTCCATCGCCTGCTTTGTCGTTGGTCTTAACTGCGACCTCGCGCACCATCTGTGCACCCATGTTTTGATACTTATTTTTCAACTCGATCTCTTTGGCAACGGTGACGCCATCCTTGGTGATCACTGGTGAACCAAACTTCTTGCCTAGTACAACGTTACGACCTTTTGGTCCTAACGTTACTCGAACCGCATTAGCCAGGACGTCGACCCCGAGTAACATGGCGTTCCGAGCTTCTTCTCTGAATTTCAATTCTTTTGCAGGCACTCTTCTGTTCTCCTTATCAACGATCAATAAACTTACTGTTCCGAGGCAATTTTTGCCTGGCTCGAACGCCCAACCTTTACTCGAGCTGGTCGCAGGAGCCGCTCACCCAACTTAAAGCCTCGTGAGTATTCGTCAATGATCTTGCCGTCCATTTCCGGCGAAGATTCGCCAGTCTCAACAGCCTCATGAAGCTCCGGATTGAAATCCTGTCCGATCGCGTTCATCGATTCGACTCCAGCGTTGGCAAGCGCGTTCTGAAAACTTATCGCGATTCGCTTGACGCCTTCCAAAATGCTTTCGCGGGAAGCGCCCTCTTCAGCTGCTCCAATTGCTCGAGTCAGATCGTCCATCACTGGAAGAAGCCCGCTGATAAACCGCGCCTTTTCACCGGCAGCTCGCTCGTCGGCAGCCTTGTTTAAGCGCTGTCTGGTCTCGTCTGTCTCACGTTGGAGTTGCTGTCGCAGTTGATCGAATCTCTGCTGAACTTCCTGGAGCTTACGCTCTGCAGCCTGGGTGCGAAGCTCAAGCTCTTCAACGTACTTGGGCTTCAGGTTTGGCTGCTCATCTTCGGTGATAGGGTCATTTTCGTCACGATCAAGATATACCCGGCGACGATCGGTCACACGCACTTCACCAGCTTCATCGCTATTGTTTCTCAAAGTCTCCCGCTCCTTGTTTTTCATCAATGTCCCCTCTTGCGCAGTCAAAAACTTCAGGTTGCGCAGTCAAAAACTTCAGGAAATTTTAATTTCCACCTTCTGGGCCTTCTGCTCCTGTCGTTTGGGAAGCCTGACTGATAAAACTCCATCCTTATATTCAGCCCCGATCAGGTTCTGGTCAACTGAGGAGGGAACACTAAACGTTCGAATGAATTTACCTGCGGGTCTCTCATTGCGTCTCGTCTTGGTCGCTTCAATCTCTCTCGCACCTTTTACGATTAGTCGATCCTCATCGATTTCAATCTCGAGTGCGTTACGAGAGACACCTGGTAAATCGATCGCAATGGAGTAAGAGCTTGAAGTCTCATAAATATCCGAAGCAGGAACCCAGTCCGCTCGTTCGAACTCATCAGAGCTTTCGGGCTCTCCGTGCTCTCTTCGTTTCGTAGCGTCTTCAAACAGTCGATTCATTCGGTCTTGCAACACAATTAGATCCTGCAACGGGTTCCAGCTTTGTGACATGCTTAGCTCTCCATAGGTTTACGCAGCTGCTGCCGCAGCGTCCGTTTTGAACTCCATCGTATCGCCGTTGGCCGACAACTTTATCGTTTGGCCAGGTCCGATCTCGCCTTGCAGCAGTTTGACCGCCAGCGGATTTTGAATCAGCGACTGAATTGCGCGCTTCAGCGGTCTAGCGCCATAGCTTGGATCATAACCTTCTCTCATCAATAACTCTCTTGCAGAGTCGTCTAGCACCAGCGTGATGTTTCTCTCGGCCAGCATTGCTCGCAAGCGCTCGAGTTGAACATCGATGATAATGCCGATCTGTTGTCGCGAAAGTTGATGGAAAATTACGACGTCATCAACTCGATTTAGAAACTCGGGTTTGAAGTGCAGTCGTAATTCCTGGAGCACGGCTTCGCGCACCTGCTTCTCATCGCCCTCGGCAGCTTGAATCTCGCGAGAGCCTAGGTTGGAGGTCATAATCAGAACAGTGTTCTTAAAGTCTACCGTGCGGCCTTTCGAATCTGTTAAGCGGCCATCATCGAGTATCTGCAGCAAGACATTGAATACGTCCGGATGCGCCTTCTCAATTTCATCAAACAAGACAACCGAATACGGACGACGACGAATAGCCTCAGTTAGCTGACCGCCTTCCTCAAATCCCACGTAGCCCGGAGGCGCGCCAATCATGCGCGCAACTGCGTGTTTCTCCATGTATTCCGACATGTCAAGCCGGATCATTGCGCGCTCGTCGTCAAACAAGAACTCTGCTAACGCTCGGGCTGTTTCAGTCTTGCCGACACCAGTTGGTCCAAGGAAGATAAAAGAACCGATCGGTCGATTGGGATCCTGAAGTCCGGCGCGAGCGCGTCGCACGGCATCTGATACAGCCATCAAGGCTTCTTCCTGTCCAATCACTCGCGCACCGAGACGGTTCTCCATGGTCACGAGTTTTTGCAACTCACCTTCGAGCATCTTCGAAACAGGGATTCCCGTCCACTTGGCAACAACTTCCGCGACGTCTTCTTCATCAACCTCTTCCTTCAACATAACGCCGTCGCGTTGAAATGCTTCAAGCTTTTCCTGCTCAGCTTTGAGTTTTCGTTCAAGCTCGGGAATTTGCCCGTACTGAATCTCTGAGGCTCGGCCCAGGTCGCCCGCGTTGCGAGCCTGATCAAGTGCCAGACGCAATTTCTCCAGCTCGGCCTTGGCGGTTCGCATGTGCTCAATGGCTTCTTTCTCAGACTGCCACTTCGCCTTCATCCCGGAAGACTTTTCCTTTAGATCGGCGATCCGTTGTTCGATCTCATGCAGACGCGCTTTAGATTTCTCGTCTTCCTCTCGCTGTAGCGCCTGTCGTTCGATCTCAAGTTGGATAATCTCGCGCTCAAGCTGATCGATATCTTGCGGTAACGAATCAATTTCGATTCGCAGACGGGAAGCCGCCTCGTCAATCAGATCGATCGCTTTATCGGGAAGAAAGCGGTCCGTGATGTAGCGATTCGAAAGTGTTGCAGCAGCCACGATCGCGGAGTCTTTGATCCTGACTCCGTGATGGACCTCGTATCTCTCTTTTAAGCCACGCAGAATTGCAATTGTGTCTTCTACAGTAGGCTCACCTACGTAGATTTGTTGAAAGCGGCGCTCTAGAGCAGCGTCTTTCTCGATATATTTCTTGTATTCGTTAAGCGTAGTGGCGCCGACACAGCGAAGCTCTCCACGAGCGAGTGCTGGCTTCAACATATTCGAAGCATCAATTGCACCTTCTGCAGCGCCGGCTCCGACTAATGTATGTAGTTCGTCGATGAATAGGATGATCTGGCCCTGGGTATTTTCGATCTCCTTCAGCACCGATTTGAGTCGATCCTCAAACTCTCCACGATACTTCGCGCCAGCCAACATCGAACCGAGATCCAAGGCCACCAGCCGCTTGTTGCGGAGCGTTTCCGGGACGTCACCCGAAACGATTCGCTGAGCGAGACCTTCAACAATAGCAGTCTTGCCAACGCCCGGCTCGCCGATTAGCACCGGATTGTTCTTGGTGCGTCGGGAGAGTACTTGAATGGTCCGGCGAATTTCGTCGTCGCGTCCGATTACTGGATCGAGTTTGCCTTTTCGCGCCTGCTCAGTCAGGTCACGCGCAAACTTGGAAAGAGCCTGATAATTTTGTTCGGCGTTTTGGTCAGTAATGCGTGAACCACCACGCATCTGCTCGATCACCTTGAAAAGATCTTCGCGGTTGACGCCATGTTGACGCAGAATCTTTCCAGAATCGCCGTCCTTCTCTTCCACTATTGCAAGCAGGAGATGTTCGGTAGAAACAAACTCATCCTGCATTTTATCGGCCTGTTTTTGAGAAGCTGTAAAAACCTGGCTCAGGCGATTGCTGAAATACTGTTGGCCGCCCTGTACTCGCGGGAATCGCGAGATTGCAGCCTGAGTGTCATTGAGAATGACCGCTACGTTGGCGCCAAGCTTACCCAGCACCGGTCTAACGATTCCTTCGGGCTGGTCCAACATTGCAGCAAGCAAGTGCTCAGGCTCGACCTGTTGATTTTGATTTCTCTCGGCGAGTTCTATTGCCGCCTGGATTGCTTCTTGTCCACGAAGGGTAAACTTATCTAATCGCATTACATTATTTCCGAAGGTTTAGCTTTCAAACCCAAACGGGCTCGCCTTATGCATCCCAAACTGCAGCGAGCCCGCCTAATGGATGCCCCCCTGATTATCTGCCGCCAGCTACCTCTTTTGCTTTGTCCGTTGATTTTGTATCGATTGTTTTGGTTGCGGCATCAGTTCCTGCTACCTCGATTCGCCGCGACTTGGTCTCTTCTCGTTTCGGTAGCGTCACGCGAAGGACACCATTGTTGTACTCGGCAGTTGCACCCTCGCTTGAAACAGTCTGGGGCAGAGTGAAAGAACGGGTGAACTGTCCATAAGACCGTTCGACTCGGTGATAGTTGTCACTCTCGTCCGTCTTCTCAAAACGTCTTTCTCCGCGAAGGGTGATGACGTTGTTCTCGATTGACAAATCGAAGTCTTCCTTTTTCATGCCAGGAAGTTCGGCTTCAAGGACGATCTGGTCCTTGTTCTCATAAATATCGACGCTAGGCGCCCATGCTCCTCTGCCGATACCCTCGTCCCCGAACGCTCGGGTCATGTTCGTTGAGAACAGGCGATTAACTTCCTCTTGTAAGGTGCGAAGGTCCCTAAACGGGTCGTATCGAACAATACTCATGACTTAACCCTCCTTAACAAAATTCCCTTTGTTTTTGCGCTCGAAGCTCGTCTCACTTTCAGGCGGCTGAGCGTGACCGCATAATAAAGATTGAGTGTCTCATTGTCAAGTCTGGTGTTAGGCAGGGAAAATGCAGGGGAATTGTGCGGCTAAGCTAGAATTTTGGTGCTTTCAAGAGATATTTAGGAGGCCTTAGATAATAATAGAGCACAAGACATTAGTAGCTTCGAAGTTAACCTGGAGATAGTCCGGCGGGCGTTTTTAGCCCTATTGAGAAAGGCCAAAAAACCGTTTGATGGCAGAGAGAATACCCTCAGATTCGGCCTTCCGAGCTGCGTCGGGATCAGAGTGGGTCGCCAGGCCCTCGCGCCTTTCAGACATGATAAAGCTCAGAGATTCGACCAGGTCGGGGTTGGTATCAAAGACTCGCTTCATCGCGGCATGGCCAATCTCGAGCACTTCGGTCTCTTCGATCGCGACAACGTTTGCAGTGCGAGGTTCGCCTGTGAAGAGCGCCATCTCACCAAAGAAGTCACCCTCGTTAAGCGTTGCGACAGTTCGAGGTCGGCCATTGTCGTTGACTTGAACCTGAACCCGACCGTTGTGAACCACAAACATTGACGAACCGGGATCGCCGGCGCGAATGACTGTTTCACCGGGTGCGAACACATGTCTGACTGCCGCTTGTGCCAGCATTCCAGTTTCATCGACCGACAAAGGAGCAAAGATATCGACCGCGGCGAGCCGTTCAACGATAGCGCCGCCATCGCGTTCTACCTGTCCGCTCTTCCGCTCAACAATGAGAGTTCTCGTAGGATAGGCGAAGTTAAGTCCCGCTCGTCGAAACGCGTACCAGATGCGCTGTCTGATCAACGCATCGGTGTCGTTATATTTTGCGTAGTCCACCAGCCAGTACTTAACTTCGTAGTCCACGCCGTTATCCCCCAGATTTTTGATCCGGACGTTCGGCGTGATTTTGTCGGAGACGTTATCGGCTTCTCGAACAGCTTCGCGAACTACGTGAATAGTTTTCGCTGGTGAATCGGCATACAGGGTGTTGAAGAAGACAAGACGTGCGTTGAGGTTGTCTCGCGGGCAAACCTCGATGGGCTCTTTGGCGGCCGTGCTATTCGCAATCAACACAACGTGATTTTGAAAGGTTCGAATCTTTATCGCTCGCCAACTGATCTCCTCTACAACGCCCGTGTGCCTCAGTGCTCCTACGGTTATTACGTCTCCTACCTGGAATGGTCTGTCGGCTTGAAGCGAGATGCCGGCAAAGAAGTTCCCGAGTGTATCCTGAAGTGCAAGTCCGAAAATTACACCGAAGATGGCCGAGGTGGTGAACAACGCACCCAGGTTGGCATCTGGAAATAAGAATTTGAGCGCGATCAGAAAAAAGATCGTGAAGGCGACTATTGAAAACACATTTCGAACAAGTGTTGGAGCGTCGAAACCTTGTCGAAAGCGGAAAACCAGATCAAAGAATAAGAAATTTAAAGCCTTAACGAGCAGATAACCGAGGATTCCAACAAAGAGTAGCTTCAACACCTGCACCACGGTTTCTGGTGAAGGATTCTTAATGCTCTTTTCTGCTAAAAACGCTTGTAATGATTCGCTTACTGACCAGAACAGTAGCGTCAGTACCAGCGCCACCGCACAGGCAATTAGGAAGACAGCAATCTTTTTAGTGTTGTTAGCCTGGCTCACTGTTTTACGAGGGCGAAGTATTAAAATTCGCGACATTGTCCGGCGGGCTGATCTTTTATCACCAATTCAGGCAAATTGACGAGAAGTTTCTGCTTGATCAGTCTGGAATTATTCCGGGAACCAGCGTGATAAGAATATAGAGAAGTGACAGCAAAGTTACCACTAAGACAGTTAGCCAGGCGGCGATATTATAAATAGGACCATTGACGCGATCTCCCATCAACTCTCGGTTATTAACGAGTTTCATCACCGCAAAGAGCACAACTGGTAACAAAAGGCCATTAATCACCTGCGTTACTAAAAGGACGCGTATGAGCGGTAGATTAGGAATTACCGCGATTGCTGCTCCCACCGCTACCAGGAATGTGAATGTTCCCAGGAATGTAGGGGCCTCCCGAAAACTCCTTGAGACCCCTTTTTCAAATCCAAGAGCCTCGCTAATTGAATAAGCCGTCGCAAGTGGGAGCACACCGGCGGCAAGCATCGATGCGCCAAACAACCCGACCCCAAAAAGTGTCTCTGCGTATCGGCCCGCCAATGGGCTGAGTGCACGAGCAGCATCGGCGGCGCTTGTCACCAAAATCCCGGCCTTATTCAGAGTCGACGCAGTGGAGACAACAATGAAAAAGACGATTATCAACGCGAAAATCGTCCCCGCCCATACATCCAGTTTCGTTCTCCCATAGTCTTCAGCCCTTACGCCTTTTTCCACGACCGACGATTGCACGTAAACCTGCATGTATGGCGAGATGGTGGTTCCGATGATTGCTACAAAAGTAAAAATAAAGTGCTGCTCGAATCTGAAGGTGGGCCGCAATACGCCAAGACCGACATCGGTCCAATTAGGGTGAGACAGAAAGGCAGAGACGATATAGCCGAGAAAAACAAGGGCCATCAACAGAAACACTCGCTCGACCCGTTGATAGGATCCTTTAACTACCAACAACCAAATTGCTACGGCTGCCAGCGGCACAGAGACGAAACGCGGTACCCCGAAGAGTTCCGTTGCTGCCGCTATGCCAACAAACTCCGAGACTGTTACGCCCGCGTTCGCAATCAGGAGTGCGAGCATTACCAGAGCTGTCCATCTCACACCGAAACGCTCACGGATTAGATCGGCAAGGCCTTTGCCGGTAACCACGCCCATTCGGGCACACATCTCCTGGACGATACCGAGGCTGATTGTGATTGGAATTAAGACCCAGAGAAGTGAATAACCAAATTCGGCGCCCACGGAAGCGTAAGTCGCAATACCACCAGCGTCATTGCCGGCATTCGCGGTAATCATGCCTGGACCAAGAATCGCCAGGTAGAAGAGGATGCGGCGACCAATCGTGCTGCGCACACCCCGAGCCCCTCGCCGCATTAAACGACGACCAGCAGCTCGAACTGCCGCACGTGAGTCTGCCACTTGGAGGTTCTCCGTCCGTCATTTCAGTTAACCAAACAAACGCGGCAATCTCTGCCGCCAGTCTTTTGGCAAAAGTATTTCCATTGCATCGTCGACGGTGATAATACCCAGAATATCACCAGCTTCATCAATTACCGGAAGCGCGAGCAAATTGTACTCGGCGATACGTTGGGCCACCTCTTTGGCGGGCTCATCAGGATCCGCTCGTTGAAACTCCGTTCTCATTACGTCTTCCAGGGGCATTTCGGAATCTGCGAGGATCAAACTTCGCAGAGCGATTACACCCATTAGTTTCCATGACCCCTCAGTTTCGACGACGTAGAGGTAATAAATCATGTTCGGTGTTTCCGCCATCTCACGCAGCCGTGAAAGCGCTTCACCGACGGTTAACTCTCGAGGCAGGGTCACAAATTCGGTAGTCATCAAGCCGCCCGCAGTATCGTCAGCGTATGGCAACAACTCGGCAACGTCGGCTTGTTCGTCCTGCTCCATCAAGCCGAGGAGTTCTTCGGCTTTCTCTTCCGGAAGATCGCCCAGTACGTCCGCAGCTTCATCGGGCGACATCCATTCGAGAATGTCCGCCGCTCGTTCCTGGTCCATATCGCCGAGAATTCGCGCCTGCTTTTCAGCGGCCATTTCTTCCAGCGTTTCCGCTGCAGTCTCATCATCGAGAGATTCGACAACTTCTGAACCGTGATGATAAGAGAGCGCTTCGGCGAGACGGGCGATTTCAACTGGATGCAGCCGTGCCAATTTGCCGCTGGACGACTTGAGCTGCACGGTTGCGGCGTCAGTCGCGAGGTAGCCGACGTCGGCCCAGTCAAGCACTTCAACTGGAGTCTTTGTGCCGACAAATCCAGACGGAGCCAGCCGCCGCCAGAGTCCCTGGAGACTCACGTCGGCTCCTGTTACACGCCAGTCGCCAGCGGCCTCGATAATCTGTACGTCGTTGACACGAACCACGCGTTTGCCATCCACGTCGATCAATTGTTTGTCCAATACATCTCGTGCGAGCAGGACTTCGCTTTCCCGACGGACGAAAGGGCGTAAATCCAGGATGTCGGAATTTAGTCGGGCCCCCTGCTGGTTTAAGTCGCTTATGCGCCAGCGCGATAGAAAGAAGTCGCGTCTGCGGTACCGCGCTACCAGACCGGTAACCGGTGGATGATCATCCGCACCCAGCCGGACGATCACGTCTTTGACTGTGGCGACACGCTCGCCTTCAAGGTCGCGGATAGGGCGACCTAACACCTGCGACAGATAGAGCATCGACTAAACCACCGTTATTTACTTGAGCCCCGGCATCATAGCATGACGCGGTTGAGGTCTGAGATGAGAACAAAGGTTAGAAACGAGCTGAGTGAAGGCCGCCGCCGACCTTTGCTCGCTTATTGAGGGCAGCCGCAGCTATTTCGAGAGCAGCGTCGCGATGGCCATAAATATCGCTGCGAGATATCGTGGCGGGTAAATCTGGTTTGACCCCCACTCCTTCCAGTCGCACTCCTGCAGAAGTGCGAAAATCGAACTCACTCACGTCCAGGATTCCGCCATCAGGTAAATTGTGTCTACTTCTAATAGCCAGGACACAGCCACAACTATTTGAACCAGTCACGAGCGCACGACCTTTAGTTTGCAGCGTCGACGCCATAATCTCCGCAGAGCTCGAAGTGCTTTCACTGATTAGAACGGCCATCGGAATGTTTAATTGTTTGGCTGAGGCATCAACTTGAATTCGTTTTAGAAGAGTGTTGAGCTCGAAGGAAGCGCCGGAACGATCCGCAAAAATTCCCAGGCTGATTCCGTCGGGAAGGAACAGTGACGCCAGATTATTCATAGCGTCAGCATCACCACCGCCATTTGTGCGTAAATCAAGGATCACGCCTCGATCATCTCCGATCATTTTCGGCAACGCCCTGGCAAATTCAAGAGCCACAGGTTGAGTAAATGTATCTAGTTTGATAATCGCTATTCCATCTTTGCGAAAACTGGAAAAGCCGAGCTGATGTTGCGTCCAGTGACGTCGCAGCCGTGCAGTCTTGACCTGGTCCTTGCGGGTCCGCCAGCGAAGCTGCACCGGAGTATCAACCGGTCCGTCGAGGAGCCCCGCTATCACGCGATAACGGATGGAGTCATTTGCGCTTGGACCATAGTCTTTTAAACGTGCCTCCAACAGTGTGGCTACAGGTATTGAATCGACGCTTACCAGAACATCTCCTGGTTTAATCCCGCTACGAGCAGCTTCAGACTTACTCTCTACAAGCGTCACTGTTGGCTGACCTTCTACTTCACGTATCGTCACTCCAACGGTCACGAATCTTGGATTCCACCAGTCGAATTTATAACTTGGTGAATAGACTCGAGTGTGGGCGTCTTTAAGAGGTGCAAGCATCTGACGCAATATTTCGTAGAGTTGTTCTGAGTCCTGCGCCCTACCAGCAGCCGTGCGAAAAGGAATACGCCGCCCCTCCCAATCTATTCCGCGAAAGTTTGGGTCGTAATAACGCTCTTCTATTGTTTCCCACACATCATCGAAGACGGCGAGTCTGCCTTCGAGTGTCGCCGTCGACACCAATCTCAAACCGTCAAGTCGAGTTGAGTAACCAGAAACAGGCAAGAAGCAAAGCAGCGCAAGAATCAGTACGAATACTGTCAGGAGCGGGCGAGTTGAACTGCTTCTCTGCATTACTTGTGATTGTTAGCTTGAAGGTTTTCTGAAATTGTAACGGAGCATAACTCGCAGCGGTATCGCTTTGCCGTCGCGCTGAGCAGGGAAGAAATGGAGCTTGCGAACTGTCGCGATAGCCGATTCTTCAAGACCGAAGCCAGCCCATCGCGCAACTCGGATCTGGTCCACTTCTCCGTCGCTCTTGATTTCAACCAGCAGGTCTATTGTTGCTTCTACTTCGGCGCTGGCCGCAGCCTCTGTGTAGTCGGGTCGAAAGCGAACAAATGGCCGCGGCAAGCGAAGACCGTTTTGCTCGGCGCCTTCTTCGGTGTCTGGCGCCAGTTCGACACCTACGCTGCTTACTGGATCGAGCGAACGCGAAAGGAATTCGTCTTCAACCGCCCGATTAACGGCAATCTTGATTTTCGTAAAGACTTGATCGGCCGAAAGCGTTTTTAACAGCCGGCGTTCGGCTGTTTCTGCGGAATCGCTTTTTTCACGTTCATGCACCCAGTAGATCAGTCTTCCAGTGCGCGAACTAACCACAAATAGTTTGCAATAAGATTCGTAGTAGACGGGGGTGTCAGACGAACTTCTTCGGAGTGTTTGAGCATCGCCGAGGATATAAAAGTTTGTGGCGAGGGCTACGCCTAAATCTCGAGCCTCCGTCAGCGACATGTTTAATGAACCAGTGTAGCCGATGCCCAGGGCTGCTGCGCGACTTAGGTCCTGGTCGGCCAGAAGAAACTCTCTGGAGGAGCGAAATTGACCTCGTATTGTGTCCCCGGCGCTTGCTGCAAAGGAACTCTTGCCCAGGTCGAGGATGCTGATCGTTTTTTTATCGTTTGGGTTTTGAGCGAGTGTGGGCGCGTTACTGAATAGCAGAAGAACGAGCGTTAGTTTGAGGAGCCTTGCCATTACAGTTTAAAACAGATTGATTCTGATAGTCAGTTGTTCCGTCCCGCCGTCTCCCTCTTGCCACCAGAATTATGATAGAGCGCGTAGACTTCACTCTTCACTTCAGCTGGAAAACAAATTCGATGAAGCTCGTAGGCGTGTTGCAAGCCTCTGACGACGTTACTCACTTCGCTTATCTCGCGAATCTTCGGATGCGAATAACCGGATTCCACGAAGATGCGAGACTTGGGCTCCGTATTGTTCGAAGCATAAAAGTTGTAATAAGGAACGTCGCTCGCACGATCTTCTATGAAGTAATAAGCCGGGTCGAAACCGGCGCGCTCCACGGCCTGTTGCGCAAGCGAAAGAAACTCTGCAGCGTCTGATGCTGGAAGGTCCAGATCGATTGCCTTGAAAAGATGTCGGCTTATGAACCGTCGACTGAGATCGCTTAAGACAGGATCCTTTGAGCGTTGCCATTGCTTTACATGAAAGACAAAATCGGAATCGTCGATTTGCAAATGATCGGCAATCGACAATGGTTGGCGGCTCAGAATCCTGGCAAAGGCTGTGTCCCTCGCGTGCCAGACTTCTTCACCTTTTTCATATAACGCCAAAGCGCGTCTAATGATGGATCGCAGTACTGCTTCAGCAGATCTCAGCGTCCGATGAAAGTAGACCTGGCGAAACATGTAGTATCTCGCCTGCAGATATTCTTCGACGGCATAAATGCCTCGCGCCTCAACATAAATACGATCGGCTGCTTCATCGATGGCGATCGCGTTGATGATCCACTCCAGATCGTAGATACCATACTTCGCGCCGGTCATTAGCGAATCTCTCAACAGATAATCCATGCGATCAACGTCGAGTTGCGACGAAACTAATTGGGCAAGAGCCGCCGGGGCAAAAGAACCCTCGATCACTGAAGCGACTCTGCGTGGCAAATCGGCTGAGTGAGAACGCAATAATTCTCCGACTTCGGACTCTTCGCTCGAGACGATCTCGACGGTCCACTGTTCGTGATGAAAGTTCATCACCTTTTCCATCACGTGTGAGAAGGAGCCATGGCCCACATCATGAAGTAATGCTGCGGCGCGAACTGCAGTGCGATCTTCCGATTTGATCGTGTAACGGTCACGCAGGCGATCGAGCACGCGAGTCATTAAGTGAAACGCACCAAGTGAGTGCGTGAAGCGAGAGTGTTCCGCGCCTTGATACGTATAGAGCCCGAGACCTAACTGTTTGATTCGCCTAAGTCGTTGGAATTCGTAGGAGTCAATCAAGCGAGTCATCAACTCGCCTTCATCGGTATCGGTCTGCAGGCGAATGATGTTGTGGACGGGGTCCCGATAAATACGTTCAGCCATTACTGACTGTTAAATAACCTCAAATCATCGTGTAAGGCAATCGTTAAGGCTGGAAAACCTGAAGTTTGTCTATTTCTATCCGTTTCCACCACCTGATTTCAACCAGGTTGGTCAAGGTTGGGTCGAACTACCCTCCGGCCGTGCTCCGCTTGAAATTTCTGGATTTTCCCATTTTTTTGGATCGGACGGGCTATTCGGCACACGAAGATATGGAGTTTATCCAAGGATAGTAGGGGATTTTCGGTCTTTCCCTGGGGGGCATGGCATTTGCCAAAACTGGCTCCGCGAGGTCTCCATAAAACCACTCGTACGGAATTCTTTGGTGCTGCCATTAAAAAAAGGGTAATAAATCCACAGGAGGGGGCTGCACCGTCTTCTAGTTCAAGAAAGGAAAGCAGAAAATGAAGAATGTCTTTAAGTTTTTAAGCTTGTCTGCGTTGTTTGTCTGCTGTGCGCTGTTTACCGGCAGCGTATTTGCGCAAACATCAACGACGGGCTCAATTGAAGGCACAGTCACCGATACGACCGGTGCGACTGTTCCCGGCGTATCCATCAGAGTGACCAGCCCGAACTTGATTTCGGCGCAGTCGGCGACCTCTGATGATAACGGCCGTTATAAGATTCAGAATCTGCCGCCAGGACGTTATAACGTCCAGGTTGAAGCAGTTAAAGGTTTTGCTAAATTTGAAAAGACTGAAGTTGAAGTAAATCTTTCGCGTAGTTCGTCAGTTGAGATTCAGTTGCAACCTGCAGGTGCTCAGGCCACCGTCACGGTTACCGATACGACGGGTGCCGCAGTAGACATAACGGCCAACACCACCGGTTCGAACGTTTCGACTGAACAGTTCTCAAACTTCCCGACACAACGTACGGTGCAGTCGCTTTACAGTATTGCTCCTACAGTTGCTCGTTCGGGTTTGCGTGATGCTTCCGGTCGTGATCGTGACCCCTCGGTCGCTGGATCGTCTGGTCCCGAAAACAACTACATCCTCGATGGCGTTAACACCACTGACCCCGCATTTGGCGGATCCGGTGCCAACCTTCCATTCGAGTTTGTGCAGGAAGTCGAAGTTAAGACCGGCGCTTATGGCGCAGAATACGGTCGCAGCACGGGTGGTATTTTCAACGTCATCACCAAGAGCGGTGGTAACGAAATCCACGGCGATGCCTTTGGTTATTTCACCACGCAGGGCCTGGTGCGAGAAACCAAACAGTTTCCATTTCAGGGATCGGCCCCCAATGGCTTCTCTGAATTCGATGGTGGTATCGACGTTGGTGGTCCAATTGCCAAAGATAAACTCTGGTTCTTCGGCGCTTTCAATCCCCAACAGCGCAAGAACTACTTCTTAACTCAGCAGTTTCACCAGGAAGTCAACAACAAGATCACTACGCCATTCTATTCGGGCAAGGTGACCTGGGCAGTCAACACAAACAACACTGCCACGTTCTCAACGTTTGGCGACTTTACCAAGCAGGAAGGCTTCCTTTTTGGCGGCTCCGGATTTGGTTCAGACCCAAACAGCTTCCTCGGTGAAATTCAGACTGGCGGTCATAACTACATCGCCCGCCTGAACTCCACTATCAATCCAAACATGACTGGTGAGTTCGCGTTTGGCCTGCACTATCAACGCGCCAATACGATCCCACTTCAGGATCAACTCACGAAGCCGCTGATAACTGACAACTTCGCAATTGTAGGTGCGAATGGTTCAGTACTGACTCCTGTTAACACGACCGCACAGATCACCAACAATAACTTCGTTGCATTTGTTGATGGTCGCGGTGGTTCATTGCAACGTAATTTTATCCGACAGGGCTTTGGGCTTTTCTCAAATCAAGATCGCAATCGCGTCGAGCTCTCGGCGAGAATGCAGAACATTTGGAAACAGCACACAGTCAAGTATGGATTTGAGTACGGTCGCAACATCTACAAGATTAACACCATCTCGACTGGTGTTCCCACGGTGTTTCCAGATCCGCTCGGGAATACACTTGACGAGGACGGTCATCCGAGTGGTAACAACGACATGATCGGTTTCCGCACAACCAATAACTTTGGTGTGTGTACCGTTCAGGGTAGCAACGTAGCTTGCCCGGCTTCTGGTTTGACCAATCGAGTCCTGGCCCTTATCGCTGGGGGTTTCGCACCGGCTGGTATCACCAGCGCGTCGACAGTCTCAGGGTTGAGTGCGGCTCAGCTTAGCACCAATCCATTCCTCGTTCTTTCCAGCGTTCGCGTTCGTGACTTCCGCTTGATCGCGCCAAGCACCAACACCAAC